>CAZPZP010000529.1:0-3765 GCA_964591025.1 uncultured Chthonomonadaceae bacterium | reverse complement strand
CATGCCAATTTTGACGTACCAACTCGGTCCGATGGCGAACAATACATATCTCATTATTGACGAAGCGACCAACGATGCCGCGATTGTCGATCCGTCGTTCGACAGCGAGAAAATTCTCGATGAGATACGCGAACGCCGCTTAGACCTGAAATATATCCTGCTGACGCACGCCCATTTTGATCATGTCATCGGGAATGCGTTTTATGCCGCGCAGACAGGTGCGCCAATTGCCCTGCATCTGGCAGACGTGGAGTTATTGCGCCGATTGCCGGAGCAGGGCGAACGCTTTCAAGTGGTGGTCACGCCGTCACCGGAACCGACGATTTTCCTTGAAGACAATATGATCGTGCAGTTGGGCGAAACTCCGATTCAAGTGCTGTATACGCCCGGACACGCGCAGGGTCATGTGGCGTTTTTGGTTGGCGACACGGTTCTCAGTGGCGACGCGCTTTTTCAGGGCAGTATCGGGCGCACCGACCTGCCCGGCGGCTCCCTGCAAACCCTGCTCGATTCCATCGCCAAAAAACTACTGGTTTTGCCGGACGAGACTCGTGTTCTGCCCGGTCACGGCGCACCCACCACTATCGGCAGAGAACGCCGCACGAATCCTCATTTGAGAAGTATTACCGGGAGTTGAAAACTCCCGGCAACAAAGTACAAGCGTCTTTACCTCACCCCCAACCCCTCTCCTGATACCCGAACAAGTTCGGAGGAGAGGGGAGTCCATTCGAGTTGGTGCGTCTGAAAGACGCTTGTTTTTTTCAGACGGGGGTTTTCAACCTCCGGCTCAGTTCGTCGGGCGTTGTAACAGGAAGCGAACAGGCGAAATTGCGGCAGACATAAGCAGTCGGTTTGCCGTCAATAGCGGGGCGATTTTGCAAAAATGCAATCGCCGGATTCGTATCGCCGATGTTTGCGTGTCCGATGAGTTTGTTCGGCACAAACGACTTGAATGCCGCTTGATGTAACGCCTTAAACTCTGCAATTTCTGCGTTGCCGATGAGGGCAATCTCCGTGATACTTGCCATGTGCATATCGAGAACGCCAAGCATTCGCGCAAAACCCGCCGGGTGCTTCTCCAATACAGAACCGAGCCGCCGCAATACCCGTTCCACGCGCTTTGTATAGTCGGTATTCCCTGTGTATGCCGCAATTTTGAGCAGAATTTCGCACGCAACGGTATTGCCCGCCGGAACCGCGTTGTCGTCCCAATCTTTAGGGCGTTGGATTAGCGTCTCGTGGTCGGCACTGGTCGCGAAAAATCCGCCCGAACCCTCGTCCCAGAACTGTGTGATCATTGTCTCAGTGAACTTGATCGCCGCGTCGAGATAGCGCGATTCGAGCGTTGCTTGATACAAATGAATCAGTCCATCGGCAAAAAAGGCGTAATCTTCGAGATAGCCGTTGAGTTTCGCCGCGCCGCCCCGTGACGTTCGTAAGAGCCGTTCGGAGTTTTCGCCCGTCGTATGGTTTTCGAGGAGAAAATCCGCGTTTTCGCGTGCTATTGTGAGGAATCGTTCTTCGCCGAAAATCGCGCCGCACTCTGCGAACGCCGCCAGCATTAATCCATTCCATGAAGTGAGTATTTTGTCGTCTAAGCCGGGTTTCGGGCGCATATCACGAGCCGAATCCAATTGCATCCTTGCACTGTCAATAATGTCTGCAATCTCTTGCGGCGGCAGGTTGAAGCGGAGAGCGAGTTGATTGACATCGGCGACGACGCGCAAAATCGAATTGCCTTCCCAGTTGCCGTCTTCGGTCACGTCATAGAAGGCAGAAAATATCGCCGCGTTACGTTCACCGAGAATCGCCTTGATCTCGTCCGGTTTCCAGACGAAGAATTTGCCCTCTTCGCCTTCGCTGTCGGCGTCCTGCGCGGAATAGAAACCGCCGGTTTTTGCCGTCATTTCCCGTTCGATATATTCCAGCGTTTCGATGGCAATATCTTTATAGAACGCTTTGCCTGTCATTTGATAGGCGTGCGCGTAGGTTTGGGCGAGTTGGGCATTATCGTAGAGCATCTTCTCGAAATGCGGAGCCAGCCATTCGTGATCGGTGCTGTAGCGATGAAATCCGCCGCCAAGCTGATCGTACAGTCCGCCGAGTGCCATTTTTTGCAGTGTTTTTTCGACCATAGCGAGCGGTTCCTGCCGTTTGCTTCGGGCGTGATAGCGGAGCAGAAAATCGAGATTCGAGGGTTGTGGAAACTTCGGGGCGGAACCGAAACCGCCATACTGCGGATCGAAACTCTGCGAAAGCGTCTCGAACGCACTCTCAAGAATTTTCGGCGTGAGCATGACATCGGTCAAGTTCGCGGCAAGATCGGTTTCAAGGGTCGCAGCGATGTCGTCACCTTGCAGTACAATCTCGACCTGTTTGTTTTTCCACGCCTCTGCCACCGCCTCTAAAATGCTCGGAAAGCCGGGGCGTCCGTACATATCCACGGGCGGATAATAGGTTCCGCCATAAAACGGCTTGCCTTCGGGAGTCAAAAAGACGGTCATGGGCCAGCCGCCCTGTCCCGTCATCATCTGCACGGCTCCCATATAGATCGCGTCTACATCGGGGCGTTCCTCGCGGTCAACTTTGATGCAGACGTAATACTCATTCATGATGGCGGCAATTTCATCGTTCTCGAAACTTTCGCGCTCCATAACATGACACCAATGGCACGCCGAATACCCGACCGAAAGCAAAATCGGCTTGTTTTCGGATTTGGCACGGGCGAACGCTTCGTCATTCCACGCATACCAATCCACAGGGTTGAACTGATGTTGGAGCAAATAGGGACTGGTCTCTTGTGCCAATCGGTTAGGGCGATGTTCTGTATTCATAGGGTAGAATCTCTTTATCCAAAGTTGTAGAAAGTCCTGCAAATGCCCGACTGGTCATATCTCCGTCGTTCCGCCAACGAGACGCGCAAACGCCTCTGCGCCGCCAAAAATCTTGACGCAGATAGGCTTATTCCTGCCGAAACCGTTCTGCAAGCCGCGCTCGAAGCGACTGGTTTGCACTGCGAAAGGGTTCCTGCCGGTGACAGCGTTTTGGGCGGCGGTTATGCCGCCCTTTATCGCGATACGAAAACGATCTATTATCAGGCGGGCGAGGGAGTCAATGCGGCACGAATGCGCGTGATTCGGGCGCATGAGTTCGCGCATTACTGGCTGCATCCCGATCTCACTCAAGAACAGTATACGACGGAAGAGGGCGACTCGCTCCTGTCTCCCGCAGAAACCCGCTCGTACAGTGCCGAAATCGCCGAAGGCTATAGCCGCGTCGAACGCCGTGAACGCGAAGCCGATACCTTTGCCGCCGAACTGTTACTGCCCGCGTCTGCACTCCGCAAAGCGTTCGTTCATGACAGGCTCAAGGCGTCTCAGATTGCCGAAACAGTTGGCGTGACGGAACGCGCCGTTCTCGTTCAACTGGTCGCCGCCATTCTCGAACCCGAAGTCAAAATCGAACCGCCAAATGAAACTGCCGACGCAAAACCACCCACAGAACTCGATGCAAGCCAAAAAGTTGCCGCCGAAACCATACTCTGCCCCGCTCTGATAGACGCCGGACCCGGAACGGGCAAAACCCGTACACTCATCGCCCGAATCGTCCATCTCATCGAAGAACAAAACGTCGCGCCCGATACCATTGTCGCCCTGACATTCGGCAACAACGCCGCTGAAGAGATACGCGCCCGACTGCATTCTGTTCTCGGTGAGCGGGCGGAACGGGTTTGGATCGGGACATTCCACGCTTTCGGCTACGAGA
>CAZPZP010000528.1:0-3772 GCA_964591025.1 uncultured Chthonomonadaceae bacterium | reverse complement strand
TTATAGCCCGTCGGTGACGAATCACCGACGGGCTTCAGCAGGCGAACAGGACGGTTCCTGTTCATCACACTTTCGTTAGGACAGAACGGGAGAACAAAGCCTCACCGCTGACCTTGAAAGGTTAAAACAGGCTTAGACCGCCTGCACCCCTTGTTGACTAAAATACATATTTATCAACCACCTCCTTTCATGTCAATACTATTATCGTAAATTTTGCCCCAAATGTCAAGGGGTAGCAGATTTTTTTTTCAAGCAAAGGAAAACAGACCGTGGAAATCCGAATTCTTGCCGACGATGAGTTGGAACTTACCCAGATATTGTGGAGTCAGGCGTTCCGACACGGCGCACGCGATTCCGAACGTCTGGAGAAATGGCGTGCCAATGTCTATCCGGGTTCCTACTGCTGCGGAGCATGGGACGAAGGCGGCTTGCAAAGTGTCCTGCTTGTCAATGATTTTCGCGTTCACTTTGGAGCCGACACGGTCTACGATATGGGCGGCATCGGCGGCGTCGCCACTCTTCCCGCCGCACGCGGCAAAGGCTATGCGGGCAAACTCCTCACCTTCATGCTCGAACAGATGCACGAACACAAGCAGCCCCTCTCCACTCTCTTCCCTTTCAGTTGGAAGTTTTATCAGCAATATGGCTACGAATGGGTCGGCATTCAACGCGAATACACCATCAAAACCGCGTCGCTTCCCAACAGCGACGAAACCCAATATGTCCGTGCCGCCCGCGCCGGAGACACTGCTGCCCTCGTCGGATGCTACACGCACTATGCTCACGGCTATCGCGGACTGCTCAAGCGCAAAGACAACAAATGGAGTGGACTGCTCGAAGATGAACCCGGACAATACACTTTCACCTTCGTTTATGAACGCGATGGCAAAATCGAAGGCTATCTTATGTATCGTGATGGCACAGAGAAAAAAACCGACTTACGGGAATTCATTTGTACCTCATTGCGTGCCTATCGCGGACTGCTCGGACTGCTTCGGCGACACGAAATGCAAACCGAAACATTTCAGTGGGAAGCCCCCAACAACGACCCGCTCTGGAACATTTATTATCATTGGGACATCGAAACCAAAACGAAACCCGTCGTGCAAGCCCGTATCGTCAATGTCGAAGCCGCTTTTAATGACTGGAGACCCGTTACGCAGCAGAGTGGTTCCGCGACTTTTCTGCTCCAAGATGCAAATTGTGCATGGAATACAGGAACGTGGCACGTAAACTATGAAGGAGGGCGCACTGCCATACAGCGCACCAACAATGCGCCACAAGTTTCGCTCGATATTCAGGCACTCTCGCAAGCGTTTTATGGCTATCCGACCCTGCCGATTTTGCGCGATGCGGGACGCATCACGGTTCACGATGAAAAAGGAATGAACGCCCTGCATACCCTCTTGGATGGACTGCTTCCGTATACCAATGACGGCTTCTAAAGCCGCATAGGTCAGAAAGTTATTGTCTCTCTTCTGTCGCTCTATAAGGAACGCCTTGAACTCGTCGCTCGAATCACTCGCGCCGTCGTAGGAACTGCGCCACTTCTCGCTAAGGAGGCGGAAGAGTCCACTGCGGGTACAAAAACGTACCCGCCTAAAAAACAGACGTCCTACGGACGAACCAGCAAGAAGTTTATGCCTCTGCATTGGGATTGCCCAACGACCCAACTACCTACCGACCCAATGACCTAATACTATGAACGAACCAAAACATCTGATCCTTTGGGACGGCGAATGTGCTTTTTGCCGCCGAACTGCTGCATGGTTATTGCGGCACGACCAATCCAAAAATCTTGCCGCAACGCCCTATCAGCAAGCCCCGTCGCCGCCGATGACGCCGGAACTCGCGGCAGCGTGTGAAAAGGCAGTTCATGTCCTCAAGGCGGACGGCACGATTCTTCGCGCCGGGCGTGCCGCCTTGTTTCTTTTCGAACAGACAAAATGGAAGCCAGTTGCGCGTCTGCTCGGCTTGCCTCCGCTTGTGTGGCTTGTCGAGATTGGTTATGGAATCGTCGCCCGCAATCGTCCGTTTTTCGCCCGCTTTTTCTTTACCAGAGAGGGATGAGCGTTCGCCGATGACAATTGACCGTATCGCTCCCTCGCGCCGTCCCCAAGGTTATTCCGTGATGCGCCAACGCTGGGCGGAACTGCTGTTTCTGCACTGGGAAGCCGACTCGCACCATCTGCAAAGTCTGCTTCCGCCCGGCTTGGAACTCGATACGTATGACGGCAAAGCGTATATCGGGCTTGTCCCTTTCACCATGACAGGCGTTCGCCCTACGATCTCGCCGCCGTTCCCGCCGCTTTCTAATTTTCACGAGGTCAATGTCCGAACTTATGTGCATCGGGAGGGACGTGATCCCGGCGTTTGGTTTTTCAGTCTGGACGCGGCAAATTCGGTGGCGGTTCGCCTTGCCCGCGCTTGGTATCGCCTGCCCTATTATTTCGCTCGCATGAGCCTCCACACTACGCCGGAACGCTCCGACTACACTTCTCAACGTCTCTGGTCGCCGCCGCTCCCTGCCGAATGCGACATTTCTTATACACCAACAGGAGAGGTTGTACCGGCACAACCCGATACGCTCGATCATTTTCTGTGTGAACGCTATTTTCTCTATGCCTACGCACGCGAACAACTCTATCGCGGTCAGATACATCATTCACCGTATCCACTTCAATCCGCAACGCTGCACCATTGCCGCGAAAATCTGATCGCCGCCGCCGGGATTACGCGCCCCAATACGCCGCCTCTAATCCATTTTGCCCGCGAAGTTCGGACGCAGATTTTTCCGCTCAAGCGTACATAAGGGAACAGAGGACAGGAAAGAGGGAACAGAAAATCCATGCTGTACGATTTGGATTGTTCTCATCTCCCATCCCTGAGAATGGACACGAATGGCACTGCAACGATTGCTCGATACGACACTGAACCCGCCGGAACCCGACCAACTCTATACGATTATGGATTTCCCCGAACCGCCCTCGGATCGCCCGTATCTGTATATCAATATGGTTTCGACGGCAGACGGCAAAATTGTTCTTGGTGAAGTCGGCGGCTCGGCGAAAGGCGTAGGAAATGCAACGGATCAACTGCTGTTTCGGCGATTGCAGCATACCTGCGATGCGGCACTGATCGGCGGCTCGACCCTGCGTGCCAGCCAAGTGATTTATCCGGCAGAAAAGCCGCGCTTTGTAATTACGCGAACCGGCGATGTGCCGCTCGACAATCGCTTTTTTCGAGACGCGCCCGAACAGGCTTACGTTCTTGCACCCGAAACTTTGGCACAAGACGCCGCCAAGCGTATCGAGGCACGGGCAAAACTGATTCGGGTTGGGCGGGAAAGCGTTGATCTGATTGCGGCGATGCGAATTTTGCGTCAGGAGTACGGGATCGGAGTTCTACTTTGTGAAGGCGGGGCGACCTTGAACGATGATTTGATACAGCGCGGACTGGCGGACGAACTGTTCCTCACCTTGACCAACAAGCTCAAAGGCGGCAGTCATTTGCCGACGGTTATCGATGGGCAGGGATTTGCGCCGGGTTCCTACTTGCCCTTGACGCTGCTTTCACTGTATCACGACGGCGGCGAAATTTACCTGCGTTATCGCATTGCCAGTTCACCCGTCATACTTTGATCGGAGAAATGTCAGTTGTTCAGAGCGAAGAGTTGTCGTGCAGCGATTCCAGTGACGTTTGCAGGATCATAATCTCCTCCACCGTGTTATAATAGACTCCTTGCCCTAGTCGGGTAGAGATCACGTACCCG
>CAZPZP010000527.1:0-3775 GCA_964591025.1 uncultured Chthonomonadaceae bacterium | reverse complement strand
GCTTGTACTTTCTTGCCGGGTACTTTCAGTACCCGCTGCGAGAGGTGAGTCAGTAATGCCTACTCGCTTGGGCATTATTGAAGCATGAAAAGGACAATGCCGACAATCTTCTCCACTTCGGCAAGAAAGTAAATGTCGGCGTCAACAGTCACAGCGGTTCCCTGCATCTGGAGAAACTTCCAGTCCGTGCCGGTAGTGACAATCCCGTAAAGCGTCTCCATTGTGCGCCCTTCTTCGGCGTTGAAGATTTGAGCGGCAATCAGTTCAGCAAGGCACTGCGGAATGCCTGCGTTGATGTCCTCTTTCTTGGCTTCGACAACGGAGACAACAGGAGCCAGTAACTCAATGGTGCGCGGCGCAAGAGTGAAAAGAAAATCGCAGAAGCCCGCCAGTCCCCGACTCTCATCCACCTTAAATTCCACACCGGAAAACAGATTGGCATAGTCACGAGACTGCTCATGCACCTCCTGCATAATCGGCGCGATGAGATATTCGGAGCGGGCTTTTTCGCTTCCGCTTCGCAAGGCGGTATCCGTCTGTCTCGCCAGCACTTGACGCAGCAAATCGGAGACAGGAGCGGGCGGCACGTCGGCAAATAATGCTGACTGCTCTTTAGTGACAAGATGATATTCTTTTCGTAACTGCGCCATTGTAAATGAACTGTACGCCATGAGCCGCGTTCCTCCCTGATGAGATTTGGCTGATTATACCCCGATACCCACTCCCGCTCCCTTACGCCACCATGCCCCACCGGACATCCCGCGCCCCATCAGTCTCGGATGAACTATAGGAACTCACGGGAACACAAACGCCCTCCTCACGTCTACCGAGCAGAACGGACAGACACAAGGAGGGTTTTGCTATGGAAGAGACAATCACAAACTCTTGCCGCCGTCCCAATTATCTTCTCTGGGGAGTTTTGGGCTTTGCGGGCGGATTGGCACTCAAACAGTTTATCGCTCAAAAAAATGAAATTTCGCTGGACGGCAAAATGGCACTGGTCACGGGCGGGTCACGCGGCTTGGGCTTGCTGATCGCTCAGGAACTGCTGGCTCAAGGCGCGACAGTCGCCATTTGCGCCCGCGACGCCGAAGAATTAGAACGCGCCAAACTCCATCTCAGCCAATTCGGAGCGGCAAGCCGAATTTTTACCTTCACCGGCGATATTTCGAATCAAGAAACGGCGGAAGCCATCGTCCATGATACGATCTCCGAACTCGGCAGACTGGATATTCTCATCAACAACGCGGGCGTGATCACCGTCGGACCCGCGCAGGAGATGAAACTCGCCGATTTCGAGCAAAGTATGAATACGAATTTTTATGGCGCACTTCATATGATTTATGCCGCCCTGCCCCATTTTCGCGCTCGCAAATCGGGGCGAATTGTCAATATCAGTTCGGTAGGCGGACGAATCTCTGTGCCGCACCTGCTGCCCTACAGTTGCTCGAAATTCGCCCTAACGGGTCTCTCCGAAGGGTTACGCGCCGAACTTCAACGCGACGGAATTACCGTCACCACGATTCTGCCCGGAACCCTTCGCACCGGATCGCACTATCAGGCGTATGCCAAAGGCAATCAGGAGGCGGAGTTTACCGCATTTACTCTTGCCGCAACCTTGCCCGTGATTTCACTCGCTGCCGAAACTGCCGCCAAACAGACCGTTCAGGCACTGCGACGCGGCGAAGCAGAACGGATTCTCTCGTTTCCGGCACAAATCCAAACCGCGTTTCACAGCCTTTTTCCCGGCACATTGGCGGACATACTGGGCTGCGTCAATACCTATCTGCTTCCCGATCCAACGGGCGTCGAGGTCAAAAATACGGGCAAGACCATCGCACAGCGCATCTCCTCACCGATTCTCAAAGCGTTAACTTCGCTCGGTGATAATGCGGCTGAACGTCTCAATCAGCAGCCGCCGAAGCGCACTTTGCCGCCCGTAACCGTAGAGCAAACCGGCGACGGCATTCTCTGAAAGGGCTTGACTTCCGGCACGCTTGCAAGGTAGATTCCTCAGTAATTGAGCGGTATTCGCAACCGGCGTTTGACGGGGAGTTCCCCGGAGGAGCGAATATCGCGGCAAATGTCGCACGCCTGGGCTATGTCTGCAAGAACGATTCTTGCTCTCATAGTTCAGGCGTATTCTTTTTTTGAGGAGAGTAGAAAATGTCTTCGCGCCGCGCCTTGCTCAGTGTTTCCGACAAAACCGGCTTAATTCCCTTCGCGCAGGGACTCGTCAATTTCGGCTTTGAGATTATTTCCACAGGCGGAACCGCTAAAGCCCTCTCGGAAGCGGGTATTCCTGTGATCGCAGTCAGTGATGTAACTCAGTTCCCTGAGATGTTGGAGGGACGAGTCAAAACGCTTCATCCAGCAGTTCACGGCGGACTGCTGGCGGATCGCTCCAAACCCGAACATCTCGAAACCATTGCCGCGCACAATATCAAACCCATCGATCTTGTCTGCGTCAATCTCTATCCGTTTGCTGCCACCGTCGCCGAGCCTGACGTTGCCCTTGAGGACGCCATCGAAAACATAGATATTGGAGGTCCGGCAATGATTCGCTCTGCCGCCAAAAATCATGCGAGCGTTACCGTCGTTGTTCATCCCGACGACTACGTCGTCGTTCTCCTCGAAATGCAGGAGTTCGACGGCAATGTTCCGCTTGAAGTGCGTCGTCGTCTCGCCGCAAAAGCCTACGCCCACACCGCGCAATACGACGCCTCTATCAGCACATGGCTTGACGCCAAATTCCACGAGAACGACACCACAAAAACCTATCCGCAGGAGATCGCTTTCGGTTTTTACAAAGCCCAAGAGTGCCGATACGGAGAAAATCCGCATCAAACCGCCGCGTTCTATATCGCGCCCGGCGTCACGGAACCCTGCGTCGCCAACGCCAAACAGATTCACGGCAAAGAACTTTCGTTCAATAATATCTACGATATGAACGCCGCACTCGAAACGGTCAAAGAGTTCAGCGAAGAAGCCCAAGCCGCAGCAGTGATTATCAAGCACACCAACCCCTGCGGAGCCGCCCTTGCCGAGACGCTTGCCGAGGCATTTCGCAAAGCCCGCGAAGGCGATCCCATTTCGGCGTTCGGCGGAATCCTCGCCGTGACGCGCCCGATTGATGTCGCAACCGCCAATGAAATCACCGGCAAAAATACGTTCTTCGAGGCGATCATTGCTCCCGGATTCGACCCCGAAGCGATCCCCATTCTTACCGAAAAGAAAAAATGGGGCGCGAACTTACGTCTGTTGGAAGTCGGCGATCTCCGTAACTGGCGCGACAGAGCCAGCAACACCGGAGCCGATTATAAGCGTGTCGTGGGAGGCTTGCTCGTCCAAGACCCCGATCACAAGGTCATCACTGCTGCCGACCTGACAACCGTCACCGAACGCGAACCGACTCCCGACGAGATCGCAGAACTCCTTTTCGCGTGGAGGGTCATGCGCCACGCCAAAAGCAACGCTATCGTCTTTACCAAAGACCGCCAAGTCATCGGAGTTGGCGCAGGACAGATGAATCGTGTGCGCTCCGTCAAGCTCGCTGTCGAACAAGCCGGAGACGCAGCACAAGGCGCGGTCATGGCATCCGATGCCTTTTTCCCCTTCCCCGACGGACCGGAAGCCGCCGCGTTCGCTGGCATTACCGCGATTATCCAACCCGGCGGCAGTGTCAAAGACCCCGAAACGATAGCAGTCGCCAACGCGCACAACATCGCGATGGTCTTTACGGGCGTGCGCCACTTCCTCCACTAAAAAGAGGGGG
>CAZPZP010000526.1:0-3780 GCA_964591025.1 uncultured Chthonomonadaceae bacterium | reverse complement strand
GTCAATTCGAGTTGGTGCGTCTGAAAGACGCTTGTTTTTTCCAGACGGGGGTTTAGAACCTCCGGTGCGAGAGGTGAGCTATATAAACTACCTTGACCCACTAGGGACGTTCCGCCATGACGTGCTTCGCACTCAATCCCAATATAGAGGGTAACACTCTCAAATTGGGATTTCGTCCGCAGGACGTCTGTTTTTTAGGCGGGTACGTTTTTGTACCCGCAACGGAATTGCCCTGCTCCCTTCTCTGACGGGACGTTTGAGTCTATTCCGTAGGGGAAGCGGTTCCGCGCACGACTCCTGCGACAGCACGCGCCGGATCGAGATACTGAAGCGAGACACGCTGAATGTCGGCGGCGGTTACAGTGCGGACACGTTCGAGATAGCGGCGCGGTTCGTCCAATTGCCAGCCATAGATCGCTCCTGCCGCCAATTCACCAGACTGCGCCCCGAAACTCTGCATTCCAATTGCATATTCGCCGATTAGCGTGGCTTGTGCCGCTTCGATTTCGTCCGTCGGAACGGGTTCGGTACGGAGGCGTTCCACTTCGGCGAGGAGCAATTGCCGCGCAAATTGTTCGTTCTCCGGGGCAGTCGCGGTATAGGTGATGAAGTTGCCTGCATATTTTCGACTGCGAACAAAACTGGTCGCGGTATAGGCGAGGGCGTTGTCGCCGCGCACTGCCCGGAAAATCCTCCGTCCCATTCCTGCCATGATTCCGTTGAGAACCACCATCGGCACGCGGTCATCGGAGTCGATTATCGGGGCATCGAAACCGAGCATTGTTGCGGTCTGCTTTTTGTCCCGAACGAGGACATTTTCCTGCATCGTTGGCGCGGTGATCGTGGCAATCGGCGACGGATAAACTGCCGCGTCGTGCGTATTGTGTGGAACAAGGCGTTCGGCGGTGGCTTGAGCCTCTTCCAATGTCAGGTCGCCTACTATCGCCACAACATAGCCCGCAGTCGCGAGATGCCGCGCCATCCATTCCGTTAGGTCGGCGCGAGTCAGGCGTTCTATCGCCTCCTCCCTGCCGAGTGACGGCTGACCGTAAGGATGAGCGGCTCCGAAATAGGCTTCCGCGAAAAGATCGTATGCCAAGCCCGTACTGTTGTCTTGATGGCGGCGCATTTCAGCAAAAATCGCCTGTTTTTCCTTCGCAATTTCCTCGTCTGACAAAGTCGGAGCAAAAAGAATTTCCTGCAAAAGTTCGATGGTTTCCGGCAGGGTGTCGCGCAAGGCTTTCAGGCTGAACCCAAAATACTCCATGCCCTGCTGAGGTACGATACTCGCCCCTAATCCTTCGATTCGGTTCGCCAACTCTTCGGCGTTGTACGACGCTGTGCCTTTCATCAGCGATTTGAGTAACAGACTGCCAACGCCGCAGTTCTCCGTCGTTTCTAATCCGCGCCCGCCCGGAAACAGAATCTGCAAGGACACCAGCGGCAAATCACGGCGCGGCAGGAATCGCAGAACGCCCTGCCCCAATGGAATTTCAATGGGTTCTATTTCGTTCGCCAGCGTAATTGCGGCAAGACCGGCTTCGGCGTTTTGGGGCTGGATTCGTGCCGTATTGGGCAGAGCAATCACAGGCAGAGACGGCGAGTCGGCGGCACGCAATGCGGCTTCGACAGTCTCGCTGAGATGCGCTGGAATCTCTAAATCATTCGGCAGGTATTCCAGCAAGGAGGCTTTGTCGAGATTGAGATAGGCGTTGGCGACTCGCTGCACGTCGTCAGGTGTCACTTTATTCAATTCGTCAATAAAGGTATCGGACAGGCGATAATCTCCGAGTGCCTCATACGATGCCAGCGAACGCGCCACGCCCAGAACTTCCTCCTGCGCGGACAGGCGGCGCATGGCAATTCGGGTTTTGATGCGCTCCAACTCGTCGGGGCGGATCGATTCGGTTTTGAGGCGGGCGGCTTCGCGCCATAATTCGACAGCGACTGTCAGCGGATCGTCGGCGCGGCATTCGGCTCCGAGTGTGATGATGCCCATCTGCTCGAATCCTTCATAGCCTGCCCACGCGCTTTGAGCGATTTGCAACTCCTCTTTGAGTTTGCGATACAACCGCGCCGAGCGTCCATCACTGAGAACAGAACCCAATACTGCCAGCGGAACGGTATCGGGATGGAGTTCCGGCGGCGCGGGCAGACTAATTTGAAGCAGTCGCTGCTTGATGTCCGATGTTACGCGCCCGGAACGAAAGCCGGTACGCGGCATTTCCGGCGGCGACAGTTCACGCTCCGCCGGATTGCGTGGCAATGAACCCCATAATTCCGCGATTTTGTGCTGAATTTCCGTCAATGAAATATCGCCGACAACCGACAAAATCATGTGATTCGGGGCGTAGTTTTGGGCAAGGAATCCGAGCAAATCCTCTCGTCGGAAGCCGCGCAGGGTTTCGGGATGCCCGATACGCCATCGCCGGATTCGGTGCATATCATGCGCCATTTCGTGCAGGGTTTCGTTGAGCATCGCCCCCGGATTGTCGCGCTTCATCATGCTCTCTTGAACGATAACTTCTAATTCCCGCGCCAACTCGTCTGCGTCAATCAGCGACGACTGAATCATATCGGCTTGAATATCGAGGGCAAGTGCGGCTTTGTCACTCGGCACAACGATATAGTAATTTGTTTCTTCGTAATAAGTCCCGGCATTGAGAACGCCTCCCGCATCGCGGATTTCGCTGGCAATCTGCTCCGGTTTGGGGCGGCGGGCGGTTCCCTTGAACAGCAGATGCTCGATGACATGAGCGATTCCGTTCCAAGTGTCGGATTCTTGAAAATAGCCCGCTTTGACGTGGAGATAGACTGCCGTAACGGGAGCGGTATGGTTCTCTTTGAGCAGGACGGTCAAGCCGTTGGGAAGCGTATATTTGAGGACGCCATCGGTCAAATTCATGAGTTTCTCTTTTTCTCTTTCTATCGCAATTCTGCGGGTACTGAAAGTACCTGCCTCCAAAGTATAAGGGACTTACCTCACCCCCAACCCCTCTCCTGAGAGGCGAGGGGAGTCACTGCGAGGGATTGTGCGTCTGGAATACGCTTGTTTTTTTCAGACGGGAGTTTAAAACTCCCGGTCGCTTGGCGGCGAATCGAGTAATCCACCACTCCAACGCAAAAACGGCAAACGCCAAGACGATGATTCCCATCGAACGGGTTTCGGGCGGAAGAAACAGCAAGCCGATCACGCCGAAAAGATGGAAGATCGCACGCGGAAATATCAGCGCAAATCTATCGAATAGCGATTCAATTGGCGGCGGCTTGCGTTCGGAAGGGTGTTGTCTGCCGAGCAAAACCGCGCCTATAAAAAACAACAGGATAAGTCCTAATACGCCCAACTGCTCACGCAAGTTCGAGACACCGAACAGGCGATACAGAAAATGACCGACGGTTTCGAGGCGCAGATAGAGCCAATACGCAACAATGGGAATCACGCCCCACTGCACAAACGGCAGGGCAATCGCGGGAAGATACGCATTGTCACCGTAAATTCCACTCTTGCGATCCGTGAAAATCAGGCGCGTCAATAGCGCAAACGTAAAAGTGACGAGCAGCCAGCCGAGAAAATTGTCCGCCGGAACCCCGAAAAACGCATCGTTGAAGCCGACATCGTGCCAATACCAGAACTTGAGGCGAATGGCGACGACATCGAGACTGAGATCGAGCAGCAATGCCAGCAGGGCATCGCAGAACGGACGCGCCCATGGTTTGAGGTGAAGTTTGTCCGTGAGGCGCAGTGACGTGAGGAGAATGAAGCCCCATGCGAGCGGAATA
>CAZPZP010000525.1:0-3783 GCA_964591025.1 uncultured Chthonomonadaceae bacterium | reverse complement strand
AGTCATAAACCGTTTGCGGATTCTCGACGGCTTTGTAGCCCAAATCGTCGGAGGAGCCGTAAATTGTTCCGCCCTTGACGCCCGCCCCCGCAAGCCAAACCGAAAACGCTCTGGGGTTATGATCGCGCCCGACAGAGCCTTCAGTAAACGGCATTCGCCCGAACTCGGTATGGAACACCACCAGCGTATCTTCCAAAAGCCCGCGCTGTTTCAGGTCGGTAAGCAGTCCTGCAATCGGCTTATCCACCTCTTTGGCGCGTTTCTCGTGGTTGGGAACAATGGCGTTGTGCGCGTCCCAAGACTGATCGAACACGCCCCCACCGGAATAAATCTGCACAAACCGAACATCCCGCTCGATCAGACGCCGCGCCAGCAGACACTGCCGCCCGAAACTCTCGGTTTCCGGCGCGTCCATGCCATACAGTTGTTTGGTCGCTTCGGTTTCGCGTCCGAGATCGACTGCCTCCGTCGCTTCGGATTGCATTCGGTAAGCGAGTTCATAGGTGCGAATACGTGCCGCCAACTCCTGCTCGCCCGGATGCTCTCTTGTGAACTCATCATTCAATTTCGCGATCAAATCCAGCGATTTGCGCTGCTGCTGCTGCGAAACTCCTGTTGGCGGCTTGAGGTTGAGAACCGGCAAACCCGCACTGCGGAACTGAACGCCCTGATAGTTCGACGGCAGAAATCCTGAGTTCCAGTTGCCTGCCCCGCCGCCAACCAACGCACGCGGATCGGTCATCACGACAAACGCGGGCAAGTTCTGATTTTCGGTTCCCAAACCATACGTTACCCACGAACCCAAACCCGGACGCCCGCCCAACGCAGAACCAGGCAGCATAAAATAGACCGCTGGAACGTGATTGTTGCTCTCAGATTTCATTGAGCGAATTAAAGCCAATTCGTCGGCGTGCTGTGCGATATGCGGCAGTAAATCCGAAACCGGCATTCCGCATTGCCCATAATTCCGAAATTGCCACGGGCTTTTCATAATTTTGCCCGGTGCGCTTCGCCCGCCCGTCTCGAACTCAGGACGCCCCGCCACCGACATTCCATCTTTGAGCGTCAGTTCGATTTTCGGATCGAACGTGTCAATATGGCTGATGCCGCCGAACATGAACAGTGAAATGACTCGCTTTGCTTTCGGCGGAAAATGAGACGGCTTCGGCGCAAGCGGATTGATGTCGCCGAGACGTTTAACGCCCTGAGTTTGGGCAAGCAGCCCTTCGCCACTCAGCAGACTGAGCAGGGCAAGGCTTCCAATGCCGCCGCCCGCCCGCGCCAAAAACTCCCGCCGTGCGATGGATTCCGGTGTCGAATACTCACTCATAACAAAAATTCCTTAACCACAGGGAACACAGGGGACACAGGGAAATTCACAACAAAGGATCAAAAGAACGCAAAGAGAAATGCAAAAGATTTCGCATTGTTTTCGTGATCTTTCGTGGATCACTGCATTTTGTATTTCCCTGTGTCCCCTGTGGTTTATAACTATTCGTCGAATTTATGGAACACGTTGGCGACGAACCAACCGACTAGTGCCAGCAGTCCCGTCCAGTTCAGGAACATCAAGCCGACATTGAGACTTGTGCTTTGGAACGGCATCAGCGCGGCAAAGGAAGGAAGTTCTCGCGCCGCCAAACGAATGACAATGTGAGAAAGTGCGCCGACGCCCAAGACGCCCACTATCGCTGCATTACCGCTTTGCCAAATTGCCGTCAGTCCGGCGTAAATTATCAATGCTACAACGGGACCAAAGAACAGTGACAGAACAAAGCAGAGTACGGCGTGGTCGCTGTCTTCGTCCTGCCACTGCACAACTCCCATGACAGGCAGCAACAGACCGCCGACAAAATTGACGATGAGAAGAGGCGCGATCATTCCACCGGGGGCGATAGCGGCGAAAATCGCGCCGACAAGGAGAATGACACCAAAAACGCTGAGATATTTGCCCAAAACCTGTATCATAGATTGCTCAGGAGTATCCCAATTGAAGACAATGTTATCAGCCTTTGTGCCGATTGTTTCGGCACTTGTTGCGGTGACAGGCTTGCCGGTATCCGAATCGTAATGTGTGCCGGAAATGGGATCGATGACCTGACCTGAATAATACTTCGACTTTTCAGGCGTGAACGTCCCCATCTGAGGGACGTGTGCGTTCTCGTTGGCTCGCGACGGCGCAGAAAATCCATCGGCAAGCCCGCCCGATTCCCCCTCGACAATCGGCTGACCGACTCGTGCAGAAGGAGCAGGTTTCGCAACAGGAGCCGCTGAAACGGTTTCGGGAACGGCGGCTTTCGCGCCTCCCATCAACGTATTCGGCAACGCAAGGCGTCCGGTTTTCGATGGAGAAACCTCAGATTGGCGCGTTGTCGGCGTTGACGATGAGGGAGCCGTTGCCGTATTTGCAGTTGCAACCGGGGGCGTTAGGCGTTGGGTTGGTGTGCGCTGTGGCATAGGCATTGCAGGCGGGGGCATACGTGTCCCCACTGGCGGCTTCGGCGGCGGAACGGCAGGAATCGTCCGTCCGCCCGTTGCGCCATTTGCACCCACTGTTCCCGGACGCCGAACGCCAATTATGGGACGTGTGGCGGTCTCTTTGTGTGCGGTTGCCGGTAAGGGCGTTGCGAGCTTAGGTTGATCTTTGGGAGCGGTGAGTCCCGCAGTCAGGGGCGATTCCTCGTGATAACTTTCCGGTTCCGGCTCGGTAAACGATGCAGACGTAGCGACAGGCTCAGGCGTCTCCGGTTCAGCGGCGCGACTTTTCGGTACTTCAGTGGCAATAGTCGTGAGCGAGTGGTGACACCAACTGCATTGGTCAGTTGTCATGCTTTCCATCCCGCACCATTTACAAAACATCGGGCATTTTCCTCCGTCCCTGCGCGACGGTCAAATCAAAAATAAGAGCATAAAAGGCGGCGCGTTTAAGAAATGAGAAGTAAAAGCCGCCCCCAATATCATTATAGCCGTGTGCTAACGTCCTGTCAATAAAAAGACCGCACGAGAGAGACAATAGGTTCGTCACAGGAAATTTGTGACCAA
The DNA here is from genome assembly GCA_964591025.1 of uncultured Chthonomonadaceae bacterium. Taxonomy (GTDB): domain Bacteria; phylum Armatimonadota; class Chthonomonadetes; order Chthonomonadales; family Chthonomonadaceae; genus CAZPZP01. The sequence continues at coordinate 741 of CAZPZP010000525.1, read as the reverse complement.
ACGTACACGCGAATAGCAGAAATTATTCGGCTATTTTTCGTTCTATACAATTGTGTCATAATCATTGGACGGAAAAGGCAATCGTGTCTGTTCCCTTAACCTGATATTTTCCTATACGACGCTTTTGCAATAAATTATGCCCGATAACGCTTCAGGTGCGCCCCTCCATATTCTGCGCGGTTCTGCCCGTTCCGGCAAAACCGCCCGCCTCCTCACGCGCTTTCTCGACAACGCCGGCAAAGCACTGCTGATTGTCGCCTCGCCGGAACACGCTGAGTTTCTTGCGCGAACAGCGTCACAGCAGACGGGTTCGCCAGTTGCCGACTTTGCGCCGCGCATGATGTCGCTGCGGAATTTCATCGAGCGATTGCGCGAGACGTTTCTGCCGGAACGCCGCCCCATTGGGCAAACTTTCCAAAAACTCATTGTTACCGAACTGATTCCCCAAACCCTGCGCCCTGATGACTTTTTCGGGGCAATGATCGAATCGCCCGGCTTTGCATCGGCACTCACAGAACGCATTCGTGAGTGGAAATTCGCCTGTCTGACGCCCGAAGCGTTGGAGTGCGGACTGGCGTCTATTCCCGAAACCGAACCGGCGTTTACGCGCAAGACGGAGGAACTCGTCCGTCTGTTCCGTGCCTATGAGCGATTTTTGAGACAGCATGATCTCGCTGATCACGAAGACGGATTGCATCAAGTTATTGCGTTTTTGCAAGCAAATCCCGCGCCCTTGCTGTT
>CAZPZP010000524.1:2372-3783 GCA_964591025.1 uncultured Chthonomonadaceae bacterium | reverse complement strand
GAGCGGTTTTGAGATGGGAATATCTCGCTGAGTATGCCTGAATAGTTACCTCGGCGGAACCTATAACTTCCAGCAGAACCGAAATATTGAACAGGGGTTGGGAGCAATCGTAGATTTCTATCAATGCCCGTCTGCGCTAACTGCCCAATATGGCAATAGTCCCGTCGGATTCAGTATATTCTATCGTCTGCGATTCGGCAAAATGTAGGCGCGGTTTCTTTGTGGAAAGCAAAGGAGGAATCGCGCCTCGAATGGCGTATTAGAAGGGTGAATTGCAAACGTCTCCGGTTTCAGAAAAAACTTGGGAACGTATCGAGTCGTTTCCTGCGGGTAACGGCGATATTCCGTAGGAACCTCCTCATCGCCGGATCGGTAACAAAGGAGTAGGGACTATGCAGCGATGGCGCTACAAAGCAGTCATGATCCGTGACCTCGCCTTGAGCGAGACAAAACTCAATGCCGAAGGGGAAAAAGGCTGGGAGTTGGTTTCTGTCTGTATGGCGGATACCACCACTGCCCGCGCTTTCTTCAAGCAACACTGTGACGGCAGCGAACCCTTGCACGCTGACGAGATGCAGCACGCAGTCGCAACCATCTAACTCATCTCATTATTCGGAAGATTCATGCCGAACTACACTGCGTCCGGTCTCGTCCTGCACCGTACCAATTTGGGCGAGACTGACCGCATCCTCACCCTCTATACCCGCGAACACGGCAAACTTTCTGCCGTCGCCAAAGGCGCACGCAGCGCAAAAACCCGCTTCGGAGGCGTTTCGGAGTTGTTCACCTCTTCGCGCTTTCTCCTTGCGACAGGCAAATCACTGGATATTGTCTCGCAAGCCGAAATCGCCGAGTCGTTTCCTGCAATACGCACTGACCTCGATCTCCTCGCTCGCGCCACCTATCTCTGCGAGCTGCTGGATCGCGTCACCCACGAACGCGATGCCCTCAACAGTACGGAACTGTTCGACCTCACCGTGTCCGCCCTGCACTTACTGTCTCATGCGATAGACGCGCCCGATGTCATTGTTCACGCCTACGAACTGCACCTGCTCACCGCATTAGGATATGCACCCGAACTCGATGTCTGCGTGGCGTGCGGGGAAGAACTGCCGCGCCGCACATTAGGCTTCAGTTCGGCACTTGGCGGTGTCTTATGCCCGTCGGATCGTTGGCGTGCCGAAGATGCCCTGCCACTCTCTCCCGATACCGCCGCGATTTTGCGAACCCTGCGCGACACCGACAACGAAACGCTGCTTACCTTGCGCCCCGTTCGTAAAATCGCGGCGGAAATGGACAAAATTCTGCGTTGGTATCTCCGCAGCCGCACCGATAGAGAAGTCCGCAGTGCCGAATTTCTGGATCAGATTCGCGCCGTCGCGCTGAGCGAATAATCTTCCACAAACTCAAT
>CAZPZP010000524.1:0-2272 GCA_964591025.1 uncultured Chthonomonadaceae bacterium | reverse complement strand
GTAGCACCACACTAAACGGTAAAATGAGATTAAGCCATTGAGATGGATCCACCGTTTAATGCGGTGCTACCGTTTTAGAGAATCAGGTCAAAAAATTCCGTGAACCTTTTTCATTCTCTTTGTACCTAACGTCCTGAAGAACCGCGCAGGAGGCATTGGGTTTTGCGACAAGAGCAACGCTTAATTGACGGGCTAAAACAAGGCGACAGACGCGCATACGAAGAGTTTGTGGAGACCTATGGTCCGCAAGTTCATCGCTTGGTGCGCCGCTACGCCGAGACCGCCGACGCCGACGACATCACGCAGGAAATTTTCGTAGATGTGTTTCGGTATATCGGCGGATTTCGCGGGGATGCCGCCCTTTCGACGTGGCTGTATCGCCTTGCCGTCAATCGCTGTTTGCGCTATTGCCAGCGTGAAAAGACACGCGAAACCCTGCCCCTCGAAGAAGAACGTGATGCCCTGCACGACACTGCCGAAGATGCGCCTTTCCGCCATGCCGTGCAGAGCGAAACGGCGGACAAGGTGCATTGCGCTGTGGATCGCTTGCCGGTCGGTCAGCGTGATGTGGTGATCTTGTGTGAATTGCACGGCTTGACCTATCAGGAATGCGCCAGTGTGCTGGAGATTCCAGTGGGAACGGTCAAGTCGCGCCTCTCCAATGCGTTCAAGAAATTGCGGGAAAGCCTGCGCGGTTACGTACTCAACCCTGACGGCGGCACGATTGTGCCGACTGTCCCGATGGAGACATTGCGATGACGAAATGCGAGCAAATCTGGGATGATTTGAAAGCCTACAGCGACGGCGAACTCCCTGTGATGGCTCGTCTGCGCGTGCGCCGTCACCTGTCGCAATGCGCCGCTTGCCGAGAGGAGATTACAGCAATGGAACTGATACGCCGCCGACTGCGCCAAACCGACGCTGCCGCTTTTACGCCTGAACTCAAAGACAAAATTCTCGCCGGTATTCCCGACGGAGTGCCGCCAACCGATGCAGCAACGCCCATCCGCAACAAGAAAAAGCCGCTGATGATTTTCGGGGCGACTGCCGCAGTTGCACTGTGCTGGTTTATCTTCTACCCAATGACACAAAATCAATTGATGAGTACAGATCGCTCGGCTCCGTCTACTGCCTCCACGCCGACTACAGCGCAGGAGATGGCAGGTAAGTCTGTCTCGAATATGAAGCAGTTGGGAACCGCAGACATGATGTATGCTCAGGATTACGACGAGCAATCTTATGCGGGAGGTGCAAGTGCTGGCACACCGGCGGCTTCTGCAACGGAAAGCACTGGCGCAATTCCGATAGACATAACCCGACGCGAAATCGCTGGACAGAGCAAAGCGAAAAAGGATACCTTTTCCTTGTCTGCGCCAAGTTTAGATACAGAGGGTGTTGCTTTCGAGCGGCAAGTTCATCGTGACGCCTCGCTGACGGTTCAGGTGGACAGTGCCGAAGCCAAGAGCGAAAAGGTCGAGACGACGCTTAAATTGGAAGGCGGGTATGTCGCCGACAGTAATCTCAATACTCTGGACGACGGGACGAAAACCGCGACGATGACGCTCAAAGTTCCCGTAGACAAGTTTGAGACGTTTATGGCGACACTCAGCAAACTCGGCGAAGTCAAGGCGAAAAGCGTCTCCGGCGAGGATTTGACGGAGCGAATCAGCGATGAAAAGCAGGGCAAAAAGGTTCTCGGCGAAGAGATCGAAGAGACTCAGAACCGTCTCAAGCAACGCAAAATGTCCAAACAGCAAGAGAAGGATGATCGCGAAACCCTGCGCGAACTCAAAACCCGTATCGCGGTCAAGCAAGCCCGTCTTGAGCTGTATAAGAAGATGGCGACCTTATCCAATATCTCCCTGACACTGATGGAGAAGTCCCAAAATCCGCCGCCCACCGTTCAGCAGTCCGGCTTTATGTCCGAACTCAAAGAGACGGCGTCCTCGGCAGGAGAAACTTTTCTGCAAGCGGCAAAACTGCCCTTTATTCTGCTGATTTGGATCGCGGTCTATGCGCCGGTGTGGCTGGTACTGCTCGCCGGGTATCGCTACTTCGTCGTTCGAGCGTGAAGCAAACCGCCTAAGCCAAGAGACTTGCGGGCGGAAGAGTCCACGGCGGGTACAAGAACGTACCCGCCTAAAAAACAGACGTCCTACGGACGAACCACTTATGAGATTTGCGTCTCCCTTGAAAATCTCTGCCCTCAACAGCGTTTTGTGTAGAGCGATAACCTCACAATTTGTGCGTCCGCAGGACGTCTGTTTTTTAG
>CAZPZP010000523.1:0-3792 GCA_964591025.1 uncultured Chthonomonadaceae bacterium | reverse complement strand
GAAGCGGAAGCCGCCCGCCGCCTGAATGCCGAAGCGTTTACCATTGCGCGCGATGTGTTTTTTGGCGAAAACCGTTTTGATCCGCAGTCGCGTCAAGGGCTGGGCTTGATTGCTCATGAATTGACCCACGTTGGGCAGCAAACCGGCACGACCGGCGATATAGCCCGATTCTTCTCGGAGCGCGGCGGCGACGAGATGGAGCAGGAAGCGCAGGAAGTCGGGGAGCGCGTTCTTGCCAATGTCGGCAGCAAAAGCGGGCTGATTGTCGAGAACTATGTGCGAATTTATGAAAACGAAGACGGTTCCGGCCTCTCTCAATCCGATCAACAACGCTTGGACAATATTTCTCTGATGGCACTTCAAGAGGTTGAGGAATCACTGGTAAGACGAGGGATGCAAGGAGGATTCGCTACGTCTTTAGATTGTGAATTGACGCTTGATCTTACGCAAATAAGCGATGCGGATGCCGCACGCATTTGGGCAGAAGCGATAATAGCTCAGATTTGGCTAACGGTTCCATCCACAGCATCCACGCATAAAAAGGTAATGCGTAAAGAGTTACCTGGCGGTCCCATGACATGGGTTGATGCGATGAAACCTCGTGAGGGCGTGGGACCCTCGGACTGGTACTTTAATGATCGTGTCAGATGGCCGTATCATTACATCGATACGGCACTGCGTTCTTTTAACTCATTTATATCGGCTGCCGAATACAACACGAAGAACGAGAAGCCGGGTGAATATCAGACTATCGATCAGCGCAGCGATTATTATGCTGTTATTGATCGCCTGATGCAAGAGCAGACGGGGACGAAGGGGATCAAATTTTTTGATGCCGCCAGCCGCGTAACAAACAAGCGAGGAGTAGGAGCTATTGATGAACCAATCGGAAGTGCGCTCCATTCCAAAGAGGCAAAGGAAATTCTCAGAGAGGTCAATGCACTCTTGCTGAAAACTAACATGAGTGTCATTAACCGTGCGTTGAACAAAAATCACGGACCTACGGCTCCCGCAGACGCCGGCGCAGCCAATCCGATAAATCCTATTGATTTTGATTTGCAAATGGTAGAGTTAGAACAGGGGACAGTGGAAACTTATTTGAAGGGGAAAAAGATATCGGAAGAAGCCAAAAAGGACATCAATGACGACCTGAACTTCAAAGGGGTTGTCCGCACTTTGGGCGAACACACTATTGTTGCTACAGAGCCTTTTGAATGGGCTAAACAGGCAGCTCAGGCAACCGAACTGGACTTCTTACAGAAGAGCCATCGCATTGCGATTGGAAAAGCTTTAGTGCATCAACTTCACGGCAAAAGTCTTGTCGATTATATTTATTATTGGCAGAACGGAAAACACCTGACCAAACCCATGGTGAGGCAACAGTATAGTCAGCTCGAGAATATTCTCAATGGGTGGTGGATCAGTGATGCGGACGTGGATAAGATGATCAAAATTATCGGCTCTATCTCTTCAAAGTCTGAACGGGATGCAATCGCATCTGCACTCGCGCCATTGGTTGGCAAGATGAAAACCAACCGTCAATGCATACGAGTCCAAGAAGCATTAGGAGGAAAACTTGGTGTTCAACGTGCGACCATAAAAGGTGTTGCTCCTGACACGGGAATTGAAGAAGCGATGGCAAGCCGCGTGGCAAAGAATGTTATGACGTCGCATCGAGGAATGCCGCTCGACTACAGGGCGCAGGTTCGGACAGTCATTCAACGCAGCCCGAATCCGCAGGAAACGCAGGAACCCATCAATCCCATAACGCCGCCTCTTGTGTCGGTTGAGGAAACAGAATGGAATGCAAAACCTGTGCTTCAGACAAAGTATACTGATGTCGCCAAATATAAAACTGTGCGGCAGCAGGTCGCGGCTTGGGGCGTTACCACTCCTGCCGATTATATCGAACAGGCAATTACAGAGTGGAACACAAAGACCGGAATGCATGGGCATATGGGAAATAATTTTGATGGAGACCCCCATCGCTCTTACCTGAATCTACGCAGGCTCTATCAGGCAAGCGGAGTTACCGACGTGGGTACGTATCTGACTGGGATGCAGAGTACATCGTTCTTCGGGCTTAACATCACTGGAGTACCTGCCCTGAAAACGGCAATCGATACAGCCCGCGCTGCCTTGACTGCGGCTGGCAAATCCTATACTTTTGGGTCAGGAAGCGGGGGTTTCGTGCCACGCACATTCAATGATAACATTAATAAACTCTCCGATCACGCACTCGGAACAGCTATTGATCTCAGCCCCAGCACCAATCCACAATTGACCAATAAGAAGGTGGTACTCGTCATTGATGCTGTTTGCGGCAATGTTCTTCCAAATGGGCTTCGTGCCGCAATCGATTATGATTCTCAAAAGTCTGCAAGCGACACTTTTAAAGCGCAATTTAACGATACATGGGTAAAGACGCAGAAGGACGATCTTGCAGCTAGGAAACTGACTCTTGCTACAACAAAAACAAACATGGCATTGGAAAAAAAGAACGAGGCAGATGCTGTTAAAAGCATAAAAGCCCTTGAAATAAAATTAAAAAAGACGCCTAATGATGCGACTTTGCAGTCAGAACTGACTGCCGCAAAACAAACACGGGATACTGCTAAACAACAGAAAGATACGTTGCGCACTATTGTCAAAGCCGCCGAAAAGCAGGACGCATTGGTAAAAGCAATTGACGGACACCGAACCAAATTGAATGATCTTGCGGCAAATGGATTTCTTGATCTTGACAAGGATTTGGTCACACAATTGCGGGCGGCTGGATTAACCCGGGGTGGAACCTGGGGTGGACGAAAGGATTATATGCATTTTGAATTACCCTGACAAAAAAGTGAATATAAATAGAGGAGAGGATGTCCAAGCAGTTCGACCCTATCACTAAGCGTTTTGTTGCGAGACACCTGAAAACCTGACTGGAATCTCCGGAATTGGAGAGCGGCATTGATTGGAGAGCGGCATTGACAGGTTTCCCCGCTGAAGCGTACTTCTACCTTGCGCTTAGGTGGGTATAGGAAAGGAAACATAGAAGACAATGGCAGTACGCATCAAACAATTGCGTTGCCGAGTGACGGTGCGGACGGGGGGGAAGCAGTCTACAGTACTGCATCAGCCGGAGAAGGCGGCGAAGCCTTCAATGACCTTTGCGATGGCTCCGCCGGAGCCGCACAGTGAAGCCGTTCAAGTCGAACCGTCGGCAACTGCCACCCAATCTGGAGGCAGTTCCGTTCGGCGGCACGCCTCGCCCAATGTGACCAAAGCAGACGTGAGGGCAGTGTCTGAGCGGGTGTATGAGTTGATGCGTGAAGAGATAAGGCGTGGAAAAGAACGCCACGGAAGACAATAACGAGGTAAACCTATGGGCAGAATAACACAAACAGCAGCATTACATCGTGAGGCACTCCCGGCAATGGAGACGCAGACACGTTCACAAACTCCTGCGGGTCCCGATCCCAATCTCGGACTGCGGTTTTGGGTCGAGGTCGGTCAGGTGCAGTTGGCGGGGTTCGCCGAATGCTCCGGTTTGACAATTGAAACCGAAGTGTTCGATTATCCCGAAGGCGGCGAAAACACATATGTTCACAAATTGCCTGTTCGCACAAAATACAGTAATGTCACTCTGAAGCGCGGTTTGGATGAGACACGCTACTTTTATGACTGGTATGTCAGCACCATGAACGGCAACACTCAGCGGCGCGACATCACCATTCGTATCTACAATTCGCGGCAGCAGGAAGTTCAGGTCTGGCATCTTTATCAGGCGTTTCCGGTCAAATGGAT
>CAZPZP010000522.1:0-3793 GCA_964591025.1 uncultured Chthonomonadaceae bacterium | reverse complement strand
GGCTGTTTTTGAGTCGGGTACGTTCTTGTACCCGACTCTTGCAAGAGGTCTAATAGAATCCCAATGACCCAATGACCTAACGACCCAATTACCCAACCCGCTGATAAAAAAACGGTACAGTCGAAACAAGACCCAGTTCCCGTGCATTGAATATCCGCTCCGTTCCCCCGACAAAAAGAACTCCCCCGACTTTGAGCGCGTCCCGAAACCGTGCATAGAGTTTGTCTTTCGCCTCGTCCGTAAAATAGATCACCACGTTGCGGCAGCAGATCAGGTCGTACTCTTTCTCGAATGCGTCCGCCAAAAGATTATGAGCGCGAAACGCCACGCGGTTCCGTAGCTCCGGTTTCACGGCGAAGGCGGGCAGGAACTCCGGTAACTCCGAAGGGCGCATTTCTGAAAGCAGAGTAAAGTATCGCTCTTGAACCGATTGCGGGACGCTCTTCATATCGGCGCGGCTGAATTTGCCTTCGCGGGCTTTTGCCAAAATGTTTTTGTCCAAATCTGTCGCATGAAGCGTATGGGCGATTGGGTCATTAGGTGATTGGGTCATTAGGTGATTGGGCAGGGAATTGTCCTGTTCCCTGTTCCCTAACTGATCCAGCAATATCGTCAAGGAATAGGGTTCGGCTCCATAAGAACAGCCCGCGCTCCAAATCCGAAGCGGCTTGTTTTTCTCCAGCATCGGCGTCAGAATTTTCGCGCCTAACTCCTCCCACTTTTCGGGATTGCGAAACAGTTCCGAGACATTGATGGTCAGCCTGTCAAGAAATGTCTCATACTCCTGCGGGTCTCTTTCCAGCAGGCGATAATACTGCTCGAAATCGCTGACACCCGTTCGCTCGACCAATGCCGACAAGCGGCGGTGCATCTGCGGCTGTTTGTAGAGATTGAGGTCAATGCCCGTACGGAAATAGACGCGGGATTTAAACTGGATATAATCGGGCGTCTCCTCGATCAGATTGTCGCGCCGTGTCGGCACAAACATTGGAGGCAGAGGGGGGGCAGAATTCTTCTGAAATGTCACGTGCGATCCGACGTCCTTTCTTGCTTTGGGTCATTGGGTTTTTGGCAGTGTCCTGTTCCCTGTTCCCTCTTAGGCGGCACGCCGGCTCGCATGGGCTTGCATCGTGATTACCTGACGCGCCACTGCCGCTGCCATCTCTTGAAGAGAAATCGAACGCGCAACGGCTCCGGCTTGCACGGCGGCACGCGGCATTCCATAGACAACACAGCTTGCCTCATCTTGGGCAAAACAGGTTCCCCCGGCTTGTTGAATCGCTTTGGCTCCAATTGCTCCATCGCGCCCCATTCCCGTCAAAACAACACCGAGAACACGCGCCCCGAACTGTATCGAGAGCGAGCGCATCATAAGGTCGGCGGCAGGACGCACGCCCCAAAGCGGCGGGTCTGCATTGAATTGAATCTGCCCGCTCACATTCACCTCCAAATGCTTCCCTCCCGGCGCGACAAGCACCAAGCTGCGTTCGATTGCAGTGCCTTCCATGGCTTCGCGCACCGTCAATTGGGACACAGTATTCAAACGCTCCGAAAGCGAATGGGCAAATCCTGGCGGCAAATGCTGTACCAAGAGATAAGCCGCATTGAGATCGGCGGGCAGCAGCGGCAAGAACTCGTGCAGAGCGGCAGGTCCTCCGGTGGAAGAGGCAATAGCGACAAGAATCGTCTTGCTGTCAATGGCTTGAGGCGTATGCGATATTGGGCTTGCCGGCACAACTGATGTCGCTTGCAATGAAGAGTGCGGATTGCCAAACTGCGCCATGAGCGGCTTCTCAGGTTGGTGTTTGCTGATCTCAGGGGCAGATTTTTTGACGTGCAAACGTGCGGCTGCAACGGTGCGGATGCGCGACACCAATTCTTGTCCGATCTCCGTGATATTGAGGCTGATCGATCCCGCCGGTTTTGCCAAGCACTCGATAGCTCCACGCTCCAAACATTGGAGCGTCGTTTCCGCGCCCTCTCTGGTCGCACTGGAGACAACAAGGGTGCGCGTCGGGCATTCCTGCATCATCTTGTCGAGATATTCCAACCCATTACAGCGTGGCATTTCGATGTCGAGCGAAACCACATCGGGTGTCCATTGGAGGGTTTTGTTCAGGGCGTCGGCTCCATCGAACGCCGTTCCAATCACTTCCATATCGGGCTGTGCCGAGAGGATTTCCGAGATCAGTTTTCGCATCAGTGCCGAGTCGTCTACGACCAGAATACGGATCGGACGGGTATCTTGAGAGTCTGTTCCTGCCAATTGGGTTTGATTGTCCATGTCTTTTCTCATTTTCTTGGGCGGCGGTTCGATTTCGCAGGGCATTCGGCGTTTTCTCCCTCCGCAGCAACTTAGCGCGTCTCGGCTTACTCACCTTCCGCATTCAACTCAGAAAGCACTCCCTTGAACAGGACATGAATTTGTGTCGGAAGGACGCTCTTCGGAACGACACCATGCCGGGTATTTTCAATGCCCGGTCTAACCATATGCCATGCGCGAGGGACTGCTTATCAGTGAAGGATAATACGTATTATCCTCGGTTCGCAGATGCGTTTTCTTCATGTCCTTGTGTTGCTCTTATGCCGCTTTTTTCGACGTAAAGAAAGGCTGCTGTTCCACAATGGTCTCGACAAGCCGCGCCATGATCTCATCAACTGTTGCGTCATCGAGATTGAGGGCGGCATACGCAATCGGATCAATGCTGGAACAGAGACCATCAGCACCGAGTCCGATCCCTGCCATCAGACAGAGACCATTGGCGATATGAGTGATTCCCGCAAGCGGGAACAATTTGCCGTTCCGAACTGGCTGATGATGCCAAGAAATGGCTTGTACCAAATTGCTCGGCAGATTCCAATGGGAAGCGATGCGTCCTCCGACCTCCGCATGATCAAAACTCAGAACGGCGCGTTCCGCCTCGATAAATGTACAGGAATGCTTTGCCATATAGGTTTGAATGCGCGGGATCGCCCCGTCAACGTGCATTCCGATAATCACTTTGCCGACATCATGGAGCAGTCCGGCAACGAATGCCTCCTCGCTTTCGGGGTAGCGGCAATGCACCGCCAGCATTTCGGCGGCATAGGCGCACGCCAGCGAGTGTCGCCACAAGTCGCCCGCCTCCAAATCGTAGCCGGAAATCGCACTGTAGAGAACTTCTTGGGTTGCGGCGACCAGTGCCATATTTCGCACGCTATCGTGTCCAAGCATCGCCACCGCATCCGTGATCGTGCTGACGGTTTGCGGGAGTCCATAATAAGAAGAGTTCGCCAATTTAAGCAGGCGCACGCAGAAACTGGGGTCTTGTGCGATCACCTGCCCAATTTCGCGTGCCGAAACTTCGGGGCGTGCCGCCATCTTGACGACTTTAAGAATGACGTGCGGCAATGCGGGCAAATCTTTGACTTGCTTGAGAACCTCGTCCAGCGTTATCGGCTGATCCCCATTTTCTTGAGGAAGGCGTGTCGGCGTCACAGGCGTTGCTGTCCGCTCCGGCAAGCGAGTATTGGCAAGGCGGCTCGTCGGTTGTTCCGGTTCTGCCTGTGTAATGCGAGGAAGTCTGGTATTTTCCACGTCCTTGTATCCTTCTCAAATGCTTCCTGTTGATCTCAAAATGAACTGCTAAAATGGTAAACCGTCGCGTCCGTGAGGACACCGAGACGGGTGCTTTCAGTCCCGCTCTGCGGTTTAGCAATCTGCCGTGATAATCAATAACGCGTGCGCGTCTACTGTGCAGGTGTGCAGGGCAAGCTGTCGCCTCTACGCACTCTCAATGCTCCGTTTTGTAAG
>CAZPZP010000521.1:0-3800 GCA_964591025.1 uncultured Chthonomonadaceae bacterium | reverse complement strand
TCCTCGAATACCGCCCCCACGCCAACGCCGAACTTGTCCGCAGTGCCTTCGCCTTCGCCTTCGAGAAGCACAAACACCAGAAACGCAACAGCGGCGAACCCTACATTATCCATCCCGTCGAAGTCACCGAAATTCTGGCGGAACTCGAACTCGATGAGCAGTCGCTTGCCGCCGGTCTGCTCCATGATGTGATCGAAGACTGCGAAGTGACCGAGCAAGAATTGGAAACCCTTTTCGGGCATGAAGTCGCGATGCTGGTAGACGGCGTGACCAAGTTGCACATCAAAGGCGTAGATGACGGCAAGCAAGCCGACGACACCGCCGAGGACGAGCTGACGCCGGTTGCCTTCGAGCGTCGCCAAAAGCAAGCCGAACTCGCCAAAAACGCCGCCAATCTCCGCAAGATTTTTGTGGCGATGGCGAAAGACCTGCGCGTCATTCTTATCAAACTCGCGGATCGTCTCCACAATATGCGAACCCTCGACGCCCTCAAGCCGGCGCGTCAGTTTCGTATGGCAGCAGAAACGCTTTCGATTTTTGCGCCCCTCGCGCATCGTCTCGGCATCTGGCAGCTCAAGTGGCAATTGGAAGATTTGAGTTTCAAATACGTCGATCCCGAAGGCTACGCCGAAGTCACCGCCCTGATCGCCCGCACGCGCCGGGATCGCCAAGAGGAAGTGGACGAATCGATGACGATTCTCAAGCAGCGGCTTAAAGAAGACGGCATCGAGGCAAATATTGTCGGGCGTCCCAAGCACCTGTACAGCATTTATAACAAAATGCAGGAGCAGCATCTCGAATTCAGCGACCTCTACGATCTGATCGCTCTGCGCGTCATTGTTCATACCCGCCCCGAATGCTATCAGGCTCTTGGCGTCGTCAGTGCGCTATGGCATCCCATACCCGGAATGTACAGCGACTACATTTCGCAGAGCAAAAGCAACCTCTATCAATCACTTCATATCAAAGTAAACGGACCACGTGAGCGTCCCCTTGAAGTCCAAATTCGGACGTGGGAGATGCACCGCACCGCTGAGTTCGGAGTCGCGGCACACTGGCAATATAAGGAAGGCGGGCGTGTCAGCGATAAGTTCGAGCGACGGCTCTCGTTCCTGCGGCAGCAGATGTTCGATTGGACGGCGGACAGCAAAGATCACAACGACTTTATGCGGAATATGTCCGAAGATCTGTTCACCGATCAAATCTTTGTGATGACTCCGAAAAGCGATGTGTTCGACCTTCCCGCCGGAAGCACTCCCGTAGACTTCGCGTATCGGGTTCACAGTGACATCGGGCAGCACTGCGTTGGGGCGACGGTCAACGGGCGTATGGTTCCACTGAGCCACACACTCAAAAATGGCGACGTGATCAAAGTGCATACGCGCCCCAGTGCCAAACCGGGCAAAGAGTGGCTCTCCTTTGTCAAAACTTCGCACGCCAAAAGTCGCATCAAAGCGTATCTGAAACGTCAAAATTATGCCGAAGATGTGTTGCTGGGGCGCGAAAAACTGGACAAGGAACTCGCGCATCAGCTCCAAGTAGATGCCAAAGCGTGGGGCGACTCGCCGCGTGATCTGGTCAAAGACGACTCGCTGCGTCAGATTGCGGCGGCGTTCAATATGATTGGCGAGCAGGAATTGCTGGCGGCGATTGGCTACGGAACTGCCTCGGCGTTGTCGGTTCTCAACCGTCTCAAGCCCAATGCGCCGCCCGCCGAACCGACTGTCCAAATTGGAGGGCGCAAGGCGGACGAACGCCAGATGCGGATCACGGCGGACGGCATGGACGCAGACAATGTCTTGTTCCGGCGTTCGCGCTGCTGTCTGCCGATTCCGGGCGATGACGTTGTCGGTTATGTGACACGCGGGCGCGGCATGGCACTGCACCGTCGGGAGTGTCCGAACGCTCGTCAGGCTCTCGAACAGGAAAAGGAACGCTGTCTCACCGTAGAATATGTGGGCAATGATGGGCAGGTGTATCAGGTATTTTTGGTGTTCGAGACACTGGATCGGCAGGGGCTTCTCGCCGATGTCGGCACGCTGTTTGCCGAGAACAAAACCAATATCACGGCGGTCAAAACCCAATCGCACCGCGACAAAACTGCCACGCTCGAACTCGCCATCGAAGTTCGCAATACCGATCATTTAGATATGATCATTCAGAAGATGCGAAGCCTCAGCGACATCATTGATATTCACCGAGCAATGGGCGGGCGCGACGAAACCCGCGTCAAGTAGATTGCGCTCTTTTCTGGTTGGCGGCTTCGTTACACTACTGCTGGAGGAGTTACAACGAATTTTTCAGACGGGGCGTTCCGCCGTGCCGTGCTTCGCACCCTCAATGCTATATTTTGCGAGGAGTTCCAAACCCTAATCACTCACCTCTCGCAGCGGAGGTTTTCAACCCCCGTCTGGAAAAAACAAGCGTCTGTCAGACGCACCCTTCCCTGTATGGACTCCCTTCTCCTCCGAACTTGTTCGGGTATCAGGAGAGGGGTTGGGGGTGAGGTAAAGACGCTTGTACTTTCTTGTCGGGTACTTTCAGTACCCGCTGCGAGAGGTGAGTTAATAAGCAAATCGCCCTGTTGTCCTCATTCGGGACAACAGGGCGGCTTTGTTTGATGGAGGTGGAGAGACTCGAACTCTCGTTCCCAACGGCTTGTCTGCGGCGTCTACGAGCGTGTCTTCCGACTGTATTTCGCGCCTGTCCATCTCGAAAGCGGGCTGACAGGGTCGCTATTCTTCCTAAGATGTCCTGCTTGAGAGGGAAGACACTCCGCGCAGTGTATCCGACATAAGTTGCGCTCAGCCTGTTTCGGTCGGCAGGAAACAGGGGAACGTCTCTATGGCTTAATTAAGCCGCGAGAGCATAGTTCTGCGTGTTTGCAGTTATGTTTTTGCCGTTGATTTTCGAGGCCTACGGCACCTCGGCTCGCAACCGGAGGCAGCGACCACCAGGTCGACACCAATCACCCCCGTATCTCATAACTCTACGTATTATAATACGGCGAAATCACCCAAAACACAAGGGCAACGCGAAAAAAACAGGGGGAAAGGTGGAGAAAAACCCCAAAGCAGTGATTCACGAAAGAGAACGAACACAATTCACGGAAAGGAAAACAAGAATTTCTCTTGAATTGTTCTTTGTGTTCTTTGCTTCTTTGTTGTGGAATTGTTTCCCCCTGTCCCTCTCTCCCCCTATTCTATCGTTTGGGCGCAATCACAAGGCGACGGTGCGGCTCTTGACCTTCGCTGTAGGTGACAATTTCGGGATCGTCCACAAGGGCAGAATGGATAATGCGGCGTTCATGCGGCGGCATCGGATCGAATTCTGCCTCTTCATTGCGGCGTTTGACTTCGGCGGCAAGGTCTTGTGCCTGCTCGATGAGCATTTGAGTGCGGCGTTCCCGATACCCGCCCGCATCGAGAATTATACGGACATCGGAACGCGCCCGCCGTACCAAAATGGTGTTCCCAAGCAGTTGGAGGGCATCCAGAGCGTTGCCGGAGCGTGACCAGTTCTGCACATCGCCCACCAATTCGATATGAAGATAAGGACCCTGAATGGACTGGACTTCTGCCGTGATCTCTTGTCCGATGGACGCGCAAATCTCCTGCATCAAACTCAGCGCGATCTGCTGATCCTCGTTGAGTTCCGTTGACTCGTTCTGTTCGGTTGTTGGCTCTGCCTCATCGGCAAGCATCATGTCGCTCATCGTTGACTCTCCTTGACTGCTCTGATCACCATTAGACCTCTTGCATAAGTCCAGCGAAATGAATTTCTCGTGCAGGTCTCGTTCC
>CAZPZP010000520.1:0-3808 GCA_964591025.1 uncultured Chthonomonadaceae bacterium | reverse complement strand
GGGTCAGCCGCTTGCGCTGATCAACGGGTTCGGACATATCGCGTTCCCTCCTTTCTCTTGACTTACATTCTCTCCCTACTCTGTACCTCATAAACGGGAAATATGCAAGTCTGTCGAAGCAGGGTAACAGTTCAGGGTTGTGGGAATTTTCGTTCAAATCAGCCTTTGGGCTCTCTGCCTCAATCTCGAAGCATGATCAAAAGTAGCGATTTTTGTAGTTTACTCCCACAACCCTGAACTGTTACAACTCTCCCTCTTCTCTTTCTGTCGGTTCTATTGTATCATAGAGACACACAACTCGTTCGCGCTCCAAAAGGAGAATGAGATGACACCGATCCAACTTTCCGGCAAACCCGCCGAAGTCCTCAAGCAGTTCGAGTCACTTTCCCTGCCCGAAGACGCAGAAATCTGCCTCACCGTTGCCGAGATGACACCAGAGATGAAAGCCAAGCAAGAAAACGCCGAGATGATGCGACGTATGGAAGAAAAGTATGCCGATTTTCCGCGTGTCAATGGTCGCCTTGAAATTGCGTTGCCCGAACTAACTACTTTGGAACAGGTACAAGAGGCACTATATCGCTCAGAAATGGAAGATGATTTGGGTGAAAACTGGGAAGAAGTCTTAAAACAGATGCAGGATGCCCACGAAGCAAACGCCCAATCCTGCAAGCAAATAGAGTCAGCGGTAGCATGAGAATTCAACTTCCTGATGTCAATGTGCTTCTTGCGCTCCTCAATCCTTCGCACCCTCATTATCCTGTCGCTAAACAGTGGTTAGATAATGAAAGCCAATTTGATTGGGCTACCTGCCCTTTGACAGAAAACGGTTTCCTTCGACTATACACTCAGTCTCTGCAAAAGAGTCAAACAGGTGAATTTGAGGATGCCTTATTTCTACTCGACACCCTAAAGCAAACATACAAGACGACGCATCATTTTTGGGATGACAGCATCTCTTTTAGCGACCCGACTTTGTTTCTGCCGTCGAAAATCGCTGGACACAAGCAGATCACCGATGTTTATCTGTTGGGATTGTGTCAGGGGAACGGCGGAACGCTGGTCACTTTGGATCAAGGAATTACGACGGATGCGATCATCAATCCGCATTCGGACTTATTGAAGATTTTGATATGATAAGGACACGAATATCCCCGGACAATCGGTACAATCTTATTCATCCGACGCAGAAGAGCAGAAAAATCGTTCAGCGGAGCGCAACATTCGCGGAAAAGCACACAACGCAGCGGCACAGGAGCCGACGTTTCGAGCAAAAGTGTGGGAAGTTGAAGGAAAAGAGTGACGTTCAAGCGTCGAGGAAGGACAGGGCTGTCTGCTCGGTACGATAACTCAAGTGGCGCACACGCATTTCGCGGCGGCAGCGTTCAAGGAAGTTTTCGACTGGCATGAGAAAATTGTCTCCCTGATCCGAAAAAAGTGTGGCAATTTACGGTGGTATGTGATAAGATAAAAACCAAGCAAACAGGCTGGCACTTTCACGGGCAATGTGCCGTAAGAGTCGCCTGTAAGCGATGTTATACGGCGAAACTACTGTATAATACCCCGTCTGGTTGAATTATACGTTATCTGCTGTGAAAACGGCGTAAAACTCGTCACTTTTCCGGTGTTATGCGTCAAAGTGCCGTATAATACCATGTTAGGTCGCAAGCGAGGTGGAGGTTTTATGATCCGTCATTTTGGAATCGCGTTCGTCGTTCTGGTAGGGCTATCCGGCCTTGCCGCATATGCGGACTGGACTTTGGACAAGCAGGACGTCGGGATCACAACCGGCGAGGATGGCGACCGACGCTTGAAACGGATCGACGCGACATACGCCGAGATGCCACCGGTCAAATACGTCCCGCCGAAGGATCGGTGGTCCAGGTTCCCGCGGACAGCCGGTATCCTCGCCAAAAAAGAGGGTGGCGATCTCCGCGTCGTCATGGTCGGTGATAGCATCTGCAACGACACGTGCCGGTCGGCGTGGGCTGAACAGTTGCTTCCGAGGGATTACCCGGCGGTCAAGGTCGAGCGCATAGGGTGCTTCCGGGGTGGGACGGGGTGCTGGTGGTTCAAGGAACCGAGCCGTGTCAAGCGGTACATCCTCGACCACAAGCCTGACCTGTTGGTGCTCGGCGGGATCAGTCACAAGGATGACATCGAATCCGTGCGGAGCGTCGTCGAGCAAGTTCGCAAGTCCGCACCGTGCGACATCCTCCTGATGTCTCCGGTGTACGGGACGCTGGATCCGAAGGACGACAAGCAGTGGCAGTTCAAGATCGACCCGAAAGGAAAGGACCATCGCAGCCAACTCTACCGCCTCTCGGAAGAACTCGAACTCGGGTTCATCGACGTGACAGCCCACTGGGGGCAGTATGTGCGCGAGTCCGGCAAAGACCTCGCTTGGTTCAAGAGGGACTATGTGCATGCCAACGAGCGCGGCGAGCAGGTGATCGGGCGAATCCTCGCGGCGCACTTCGCCCCGCCGGTCACGGACAAGAAGTAAAGACGCCTAACCAGGAGCTGCAGCAGACCGGGTCTGCACTTTCGCTTTCTGGGATTCATTGTCGCTCCAGCGGACCCAGTTGCTGAACTGGGTCGTTCGGCGGCACTTCAGGGCGTGTCGCGTGTCGGTGGCAGAGAGCAAAATAACTCATGTGGAGTAGTCTGCTTTTCTATGTACGTGGGTACTATGGTACGATAGTCTTAAGAGAGAAGAGTCCATGATAACCAACCCGCTTGAAATTGAAGGCACCTGGGAGCAGATTGCATCCCAGTCCTCACGCTATACCGCTCATAAGATGCGCCTGACGGTTTTGCCGGAAGTCGTGACAGAGACGACCAAAACGCCCGATACGCGCACACTGGAGGAAAAGACGGCAGACATCGTCTCCCGTGTGCCGAAAGAGGAATGGGAGAAATTACCCGCCGATATGGGCGATAACCTTGACCACTACCTTCACGGAACGGCGAAACGCCCATGAGAGTTGTCTTCGCAGATACTCTCTACTGATACGGGGCGGCTAATCCTCATGATCAGTGGCATCAGCCTGCGAAACAGGCAAGAGAGCAATTGGGCAGTGTTCGTATCGTGACAACGGAAGAGATATTGATCGAGTTTCTTGCGGCACTATCGGGCGGCGGAGCTTATCTGCGTGAAGCGGGAGTGGCACTGGTACGAACTATCCTTGCAGAAGAAAACGTGGAAGTCATGCCGCAGACGCACTTTTCCTTCCTGCGCGGTCTGGAACTCTATTCCAAGCGTCCAGACAAAGAGTACAGTCTGGTGGATTGTATCTCAATGGTTATGATGCGCGACGAAGGCATTACCGATATTCTTACCAACGACCACCCTTTCACGCAAGAAGGATTCAACGTGTTGATACGAAAGCCTTGAACCAACCGATGCCACAGGTAGCCGAACAAGTCGGTGCAACAGACAACTCGCGCTCTTCCGCTGACCGGAGCGTGAAACCTGTCATATCGTGATGCCTTCCTGCTGTTGAGAAAACGGGAAGGCATTTGTGTTTGGGCAGAAACGGGGTATGGTGCGGCTTTTCGATGCAATTTCGCAAGATTTTGAGATTTACGGACAAAAAGGCGGCGAATGGCAGAGATTTGTGAAAGGCGCAGAATATCAAGCCTTTTTAGCAAGGCGAAGGAGTGAGACCAATGGAAACAATCGAAGAACAGAAGCCATCGAAAGTGCCAACTGTGAGAATTAACGAGTCCATAAAGAATCTGGATGGGCGGGTATATTTTCCTGAGAAGATCGAGAAAGCCACCGAAGCATTCCGAACGATTGGTTTAC
>CAZPZP010000519.1:0-3810 GCA_964591025.1 uncultured Chthonomonadaceae bacterium | reverse complement strand
GAGAAATTCATTTCGCTGTACTCTTACAAGAGGTCTATTAAACTGATTACCCATCGTGAGAGTGAATGGAATCGCGCCTTTCATGACACTCTTCTGCTGTCGGCGCAGGCAGATAATGATGACGAGAATGCAAGAGGGAAAGCATTTGAGCAGTATGTTGCCCCTCTCTGAAAGAGTGTCGGCAAAATTTCGCTTGACACAACCCGCGCCGTATGCAAAAATGACTCCATAGAAGAGGAGTGTTCAATATGGAGCGTGCGGCGGCATTGCGGGCTGCCATTCGTCGGCTGACCGAGGCACTTTCGGTTCCCCTGCCAGCCAGCGAAATTCATCAGATTATTGTCGAGGAGGCACGGCGCATCACGGATGCCGCCGGAGCCGCCCTTTGTCTGCTTGCCCGCGAAGACCGTGCTATGCTCGATTATGTGGCGGCGGCGAGCAGCAACGCCGAGGAATTGGTTGGACTGCGCGTCAAAGTTGCCGATTCGCTGTTTGAGAGTGTTCTAGAAAAAGGACGTCCCGCCCGATTCGATGCCCGACTTGGCGACAGACTGACCGCGCCCGGTTTGCAGCCGTCCCGAACCGCAGCGATTGTTCCGATTTTCCGCGACGGCAAGCCGACTGGAGCATTGACCGTCCTCAACAAAGGCGGCGACACCCCCGAAACCGCTCCTGCTTTCGACGACACCGACATAGACACCCTGCAAACCCTTGCCGAAATCGCCTCGCTTGCCCGTAAAGTCGAAAAAACTGCCCGCACCGCCCGCGAGCAGTCGCGTGAACTTGCCGTTCTCTATGACGCTGCCAAGACAGTCGCCGGAAGCCTCAACGTGCATCAGGTTCTCGACAGCGTTTTGGAGGCGATCTGTACCCATGTCGAATATCATACCGCCGTTTTGTTTCTTCTCAACGACGAACGGACTCATCTGTTTATCGCGGCGGATCGCGGACTGACCGAAGACGAACGCGCCATTCAGTGGGGCATGAATCACGGCTTGGCGGCGCGAGTGCTGGACAGCGGCGCACCTCTGCTCGTTCGCGATATGGAAGCCGAAGAAGACTTTCAATCGCTCTCTGAGAACGCTACTGACCTTTCCGCAATGTTCGTGCCGATCATCAGCCGCGAGGATATGCACGGGTTGATCGTCGTAACGAGTTTACAGCGCAACGCCTATACCAAGGGCGACCTCAATTTGCTCTCTGCCGTCGGAATGCAAGCCGGAATCGCCATCGAAAACGCTTATCTGTACGAAGACGCCCAACGCCGCGCCGAAGAAGCCACTGCCCTCTATGACCTGTCTCAGCACGTCAACGCGACATTGCATTTAGACCGCGTCCTGAACTTCGTCGCCGACAGCGTGCTGAATCTGCTCAAAGTGGACAAGTTCGCTCTGATGCTCCACGACAAGCGCGAGGGCAGATTGACAACCCGCGTCACGCGCCATCTCGACGCCGAAGGGTTTGCCGCTATTTGCCCGAAAGTGGGGGACGGAGTCGGAGAGGGAATCGCGGGTTGGGTGTTCGAGTGGCAGACTCCGCAAGCCGTCTCCGATGTGATCGCCGACCCGCGCAATCGCACCGCTCCCGTTCATCAATTCGGAGTCGCCTCGACGCTCTGCGTTCCCATGCACGTCGGCGAAAACGTCATTGGCGTTATTCACGCAATCAGCGGCAAGCGGCGATTGTTCACTGTTGCCGAGATGGAACTTCTCTATACCATCGCCAATCAAGCGGCGTCCGCGATTGCCAACGCCACACGCTACAACGACTCCCGCCTCCGAACGCTGGAACTACGCCGCTATTTTCAGCGGGTGGCGAGTGCGTTGGGTTCCGCATTGGACGGGCGCGATTTGCCGCAGCTGCTTGCCGACTTGGCACTCGCAATGATGGAAGGGGATCGGTGCGCGGTCTATCAAGTGGACGGCGAGGAGACGCGCCTTCTCGCTACCAGCCATTTCCGCACGTCCGCCCCGCCCGATGCGTCGGTTCCACTCGGTCAGGGTTTGACAGGTTGGGTGGCGCGGCGCGGACAATCGCTGATCATCGCCGACTTGGACGCCGATACGCGCTCACAGGCGCACGGCTGGCTGCGACGCGACAAACAAGAATCGTATCTTGGTATTCCGCTCAAATTGGATCGGCGCACAGTCGGCGTCATTGAAATCTACACGCAGCAATCCCGCGAATTTTCTCCTGACGAGGCACGCTTGCTTTCGACATTCGCCCGCCGCGCCCGTCTCGCCCACACACTCGTTCTCGAACCGTCTCAAATTCTCGCGTAGAAAGTATCGAAGTATTATGATCGCACAAATTACCGGAACCATCGTTCGCACCGAAGGCAACAGTGTGATTATTGACGCGAACGGCGTGGGCTATCTCATTCATGTTCCGGTTTCGATTCTGCCGCTCCTGCCCGAAGTCGGCGGCAAAGCGACTCTCGTCACGCATCTGGTCATACGCGGTCAGCCCGATATGGAGATGACGCTCTACGGATTTATGGAACTTGGCGAACGCGCCGCCTTCCAAATCCTCTTGGGAACGTCGGGCGTTGGTCCCAAAGTCGCGCTGGCATTGCTCTCTACGCTGACTGTTGACGAATTGTCCCGCGCTCTGTCCACCAACGACACGCGCACCATCACCAAAGTTCCGGGCGTCGGACCGAAATTGGCACAGCGAATGTGCCTTGAACTCGGCGACAAAATGGCGGCGTTTGCCTTCGACAAACGCACGGAACGCGCCGCCGCTGGAGCGCAAACCTCCCAAGAGAACGCCGCGTTCGAGGACGTTTTAGATGCTCTGGTCGGATTAGGCTATAGCCGCTCCGATGCCCGCCGCGCCGCAGACCGCGCCCTCGATAACGCTCCCGACAAAGCCAACACCAGCGGAATTATCACGGCGGCTCTGGCACTGCTCACCGGCGGCAAACGCTTCTAACAATTCCCTCTTCTGGCAAGGGTATAATTGAGTCAACCCACGGAAGCGAAAACAATGCCCGCACAAGACCAAATTCATCAACCCGTTCGGAACGCTATCGAAAAAGACGGTTGGACAATCACAGATGATCCTTATCGCATCAATATCAACGGCGAGTTTTTGTATGCTGACCTTTGAGCAGAAAAGGTCATAGAAGAGCAAACACTTCAAGTGATAATTGTCGAGATCAAAAGTTTCGGGGAACGCTCACTGATTCATGCGCTGGAGGAGGCACTTGGGCAGTATCGCATCTATCGCAAAATTCTGGCGAAACAGCAACCGGATTATAAGGTCTACCTTGCGCTTTCCCAAAAGGCTTATGAAAGGCTACAACGGCGTCCGACATTCCGCTTTCTGATGGAAGAGAAAGAGTTCATTCTTATCACTGTCGCTACAGACAAAGAGGAGATTGTCGCATGGATAGAATAGAGCAATATCGGGAACTGGTTATCAAAGCCATAACGGAATCTTATCATTACCGCTTTCCCCCGAAAGACGAAGCCATTGAAACATTGTTTCTGCGTGACGAACAGCAGGATCAGTATATGCTCTATCAAATGGGATGGATCGGTCAGCATCCTGTCAACAATGTGATCATTCTCATGCGAATTAAACAGGGCAAAATTTGGATTGACGAAGATTTGACAGAGTACGGTGTTGTTACCGATTTATTGCGTTGGGGCGTGCTTCCATCGGACATCGTACAGGCTTGGCTTCCCTCTGGTACGCAGAAAGAACCAGAACCTGTCTTAGCATAACAATCATGGACATATTCATTGCGTTGTCAAGGGCGCGGTAAACTTAACAACTCACGTTACGCACCGGGGGTTTAAAACC
>CAZPZP010000518.1:0-3833 GCA_964591025.1 uncultured Chthonomonadaceae bacterium | reverse complement strand
CGGGACTGCCGGAAACTCCTGCCGCCGAAGCGATAGACGTAGACGAAAACGGGCAGATTGTCGGCTTATTTTGAGGCTGTTCATTACGGAATCTGAGAGAGGATTATGATGCAAAAAGTGCTGCTGACAGGGACGGGCGGGCGCATCGGCAAATATATGACTCCGGCGTTTCGAGAATGGTTCGATCTGCGAACACTGGATCGCGCCGCGTCCGAAGGCGATCCCAATCCCGTTCTTTCCGATTTGCAGGATATAGACATTCTCAAGAGGGCGATGGAGGGCTGTGAGGCGGTTGTCCACATGGCGGCGACTTCCGATGAAGCCCCGTTTATCGAGGACTTGGTTCCGAACAATATTATCGGTTTGTATAATATGTTCGAGGCGGCGCGGGAGATGGGCGTCAAGCGGTTCGTTTTTGCGAGTACCGTGCAGACAGTCGGCTTCAATCCACCGAATACGACGATTGAAATCACCGATCCCGTGCGCCCTGTCTCGCTGTATGGTGCGACCAAAGTTCTCGGAGAAGTCATGGGACGCTATTATCACGATAAGCATGGGTTAGAGTTTGTCGGCGTGCGGATCGGATGGTATCACCCTTATGACAGCGACACCCTAAGAACCAGCCTTGGTGCGCGGCAAATCTGGCTCAGTCCGAACGACTGCAATTCGCTGTTCCGCCGTGCTGTTGAAAAGCCCGATGTCGGATACGCGCTGTGCTTTGCGACCTCGAAAACCAGTTTCGAGCGGCTCAGTCTGAAACCCGCCAAAGAGTTTCTCGATTGGGAACCGGCAGATGATATTGAGAAGATTCCAGTGCTGACTTAGAACCGCTCACAAAACTGTCCTATAGAGTCCGCGAAGGCGAGCTTTACAGCGTCAGAACGGGGTTTTGACCCTGCTCCATAGGATGTTATTAGGTCTCGGCTTAGAGGGGCGCAAAAAAATCCCTTGATAATTTCGGGAAGGGCGTGTATAATAATTTTGCGGTTGAAGTGCAAACAAGAAATCGCCCATTACGCGCTCGTAGCTCAGCGGATAGAGCGACAGGTTGCGGACCTGTAGGCCGGGGGTTCAAGTCCCTTCGAGCGCATTGTGAGAGTTTGCCGACAGACGCCCCACACTGGCAGCAGCCACAATGGGGCGTTTGTTCTGTAAAGCGTGGGGTTCTTTGTGCGCTGTTACTCTGGGGTCGTAGCTCAGGGGATAGAGCAAGGGTTTCCTAAACCCTTTGCCGGCGGTTCGATTCCGCCCGACCCCCTTGCCCCCTCCAAATTTCCACTGGAGAGATGTCCGAGTGGTCGATGGTGCCGCTCTCGAAAAGCGGTGTGGTGCAAGCCACCGTGGGTTCGAATCCCACTCTCTCCGTAAATCACCGCCTGAGCAATTTGCTCAGGCGGTTTGATTTTGCTTTCGTATTGGGTAACTACTCAGCCGTGATTTAGTAGTTAGTCAGCGTGATTTTTAGGTTCGGGTACAAAAACGTACCCGACTCAAGTACAGTCGTCCTACGGACGCAAATCCCCAACGACCTAACGCCTCAATCACCTAACGACCCACTATCGCCGCCGATTGTTTCCGCCCAAAATGCTGCCCAGAAAGCCGCCGAGCATCCCGGAGAAATTGAAGCCGCCTCCTGAGTTCTGATTGTTACCGTTGCCAAAGTTGGTGTTGAAACTCCTTCCGCCGAAATTGACAGCTCCGTTATCGAATCCATTGTTGGAATAGTTGCCGTGTCCCGTCACCGAGCCGGTCTGGACATTGGGCGGCATCTCGAAACTGTAAAACGGATTGCCGCTGAGAAACGCGACCATTCGGGCGGCTTCCATATTCTGAACCGGAATTTTCACGATGTAGGGCAGGAACGACTCCTTTTCCGGCTGAGTCAGTTCGGAGGACGCGGGCGGCTCTTCCGGTAGTGGCAGTTCTTTGCGCGGCACAAAGCGGAACACGCCGCTGGTAACAGTAAATTCGGCGGGTATCGTCCCGGACTTCAGGATCAATTCCAGCGCAATCGGGAAGCGGATATTCGTCAATTTGGTATTGACGATGGATTTGTCCAACGCCGGATCGATAACATAATCCGCTTCGACTGTTTTCATCAAGGCGCGAAGTGCCGTGGTCATGCTGACGCCCTCGAACGTCAGCGTGACTTTTTTATCGGCATATTTCGCCGCTTCCGCCTTGTTGTTGGCGTTCGTT
Organism: uncultured Chthonomonadaceae bacterium; assembly: GCA_964591025.1. Taxonomy (GTDB): domain Bacteria; phylum Armatimonadota; class Chthonomonadetes; order Chthonomonadales; family Chthonomonadaceae; genus CAZPZP01. The sequence continues at coordinate 1,634 of CAZPZP010000518.1, read as the reverse complement.
GGCGGCGGCAAAGTGTCCTGCGCCCATACCGAAAGCGGCAGAGCGCAGAACACCAAAGCGGGAAGTATAGATCGAACGTGCATGAGTTTCTTTCTTACTTGCTCGAAAGATACTGAATCGAATCGGGAGCAATCGTCAGGTCGTTGACCAGCATTGTCAGCAACAGTTGAATCGGCGAACTCGTGCAACTACCATAGCGTGACAAGGACTGCACCGTTTGGAAATCCTGTCCGCTGCCCTCGTCGGTGATTGTCCTCCCCAAATTGACGCCGATGTAGGGAACCGCTACGCTTACCTCTGTCCAACTGGTTTCATTATACCCTTGGTTTTCGGAGCGCGATTTTGGCTTGAGCAGTACGCTGACCAACTCCTCGCCTCGGATGCCGATAGCAGTGACTTCACCCTTGTCGTTGATAGACCGCGTGATCAGCAACTGCACGTCGGAACCTTCCACTTGGGCGCGGAGATCGATGACTTTGCCATTATCCCACAGGACAGGGACGATGTCTCTGTCACTGCCGATGGTTCCGGCGATTACGCCGCTGTTGTTAATATCGCTGGCAATGCCAAACTTGTATCCACTCGGAAGAGGCAGAGAATCAACCTTGCCACGTCGCCATAATACGGGCGTCACCCGCTCGCCCTTTTCGTCGAAATCCACGCCGACAGCGAAATTGTCGTTGTTGAGCGCGATGGCGGCAGAAAAATCCTTATAGACTGGCAACGCACTCATCTTGCCTTTTTCCCAGAAAAACGGATAGGGATAGCCGTCGCCATCATAGACATTGCCAACAAGGGTTCCATTGTCGGCAATATCCTGCGGCACACTGGGTCCGAAGTTCGGGAGCGTACCGATATTTTTGATTTTGCCGCCTTCCCAAACAAAACCGCGCAGACGCATATCCTTTGTCGCGGAAATCCCAATCGCTTGAGACCGATTATTGATGCCGACAGCAAGAGAAAACGGAGAGCCGAGATTGCCGACATTGGTAAATTTGCCGTTCTCCCAGACAAAGCCATTCAGCGTATCGCCGCCGTCTGCCCAACCCACTGCCTGACCGCGATCATTGATGCCATAGGCGGCAACGTCTTCGCCGCTTCCCATCGCGCCCAAATCTTTGACACTGCCGTTTTCCCAAATCACGCCGCGAATGTTCTCGCTCGCGTTGTCCGAGACGCCGACTGCCACGCCCTTGTTGTTAAGTCCGAGCGGCAGGGCAAATTCGCCGCCGTCCAGTGGCTTGAGTTCGACAATCTCATATTTTGCAGAATCAAACGTCAACAATGTAGATTTTCCTATGCCCGATGTGAATGCACTCGTTGTCGAGGTGCAGCCTACATTGAGCGTCGGCAATGCCCATAACGCGGCGGCTGCCATACCACCGCACGCCAGCAGAAGGCGTTTGTTCTTGTAAACAGTGTGTGCCGCCAAAACCGTTCCGACAAACAGAACACCGGGCGTGCCGTATTTTTTGGCAATGCGTCGTAATTTGAGCGTATCCATCGGGGAAACTCCTTGTGTGCGAGCGTGCCGAATCGTTTCGGCAGAGGACTATATCATTTCTACGTCGCTGCTCAGATTTCTGCTTCACCAATTTTCTTGGGAGCGTATCAAAGTTAGAGAAGCCGGGTAC
>CAZPZP010000517.1:0-3851 GCA_964591025.1 uncultured Chthonomonadaceae bacterium | reverse complement strand
CGAGTGCACCGACTAAAAAGTTCAGCGTCGCCCAAAACGGCAAGGCAGGACGCGAACCACACAAATTTTCCTACAAATAGAAGATAGGCGGCTCGATCAATTCTTCCAGTTCAGTGAGAGCCTGTTCTACAGAACGGCGTTCCTCCGACAAAGACAATTTAGAGAGTCGCCGCTTCAACTCTTCCCGTTGTATTTTCCATCGATGAAGATTTTGCCAATGGCGTTTGAGAGTACAGAGGCGCAGTTTTCTGACGGTATATTCACCGATAGGAGTCAGCCACGAGATTTCTCCCTCAGGAGAAATCTGCCAATGGAGATCATGATCGCCCCAAGGTTCACAGGGATCGATCCATTTCTGCCCCGCCGCCTCTTGCTCAAGAGAGGGCCATGTCGAACTTTTGCGCTGGTTGCAGACACCACACGACCAGTAGAGATTGGTATAGTCATTCTCCAAGTCGGGACGCGCATATTTGCCGTGACGCGGGCGATGGTGGTCAATCTGAAAATTCGCTTGCTCATGGGGGAAGTGTCCCTCATGTGTCAAGCAGTATGCACAGCGATACCGAAAATCAATCCGCAGAAATTCGCGATAGTCGGAATAGTGAGCAAAAGCGGGCGGACTGCTTCGAATGAACAGCAAGATTTGCCTCCTCAGCACCCGCCAAGAGCATCAACGCGGCGTTCCAATTCCGCAAATTTCGCATCAATTTCTGCGGCGCGTTGCTCGCGCTTCCGATAATCGTCGGAAAGTTCCTCCATGAGATTGAGCCGCACCTGCACCGTTTCCAAGCGTTTGCCTTCATCTTCCGTGAGGATATGCGCCAAATCCTTATCTGTGAGTTCTTGATATTCCTGTTCCAACTGCTCCAGAAGTTTTTCGCGTATGCCTTCTCGATACAGCATGAGGTTCAGGTATTCGTCAGGATCAAAACCCTGCTCCTGCGCCTTTGTCTCCAAAACCTGATATGTTTTTGTCGGCAACTCCGAGCGTTCTATTGTCGGCGTCATCTTTGGTTCCTCCTCACGCTATTATATCATGCCTCTTCACTTACCTGTAATCCCCGTGCTTTGAGAATTTCTGCGATTGCGCCGCCTTTCTCAAGAATCATCTCTACCATGACCCAATGAAAATAGTCGTTGATGTCGGCTTCTGGCGGCAGATAAGAGAGTAGTAGTTCTAAGACCTTCTGCCGACCTCTGTATGCCACTCCAGAGATGGCGGTATCGTCGGTTTTATCCTTGATGGAAAGGTCTGCTCCATGAGCGAGCAGAAAACGGCACATCTCAAAATAGCCCAATGTGGCGGCTTCCATCAGAGGCGTATTGCCAAAGTCGTTTTGTGTGTTGATCTCTGCCCCCTGCCCCAAAAGCCATTCCACAGAAGGAAATTCGTTTTCGACGACAAGAAAATGACACGCTGTTTCGCCAATGGAGTTTTCGACATGAATAAGCGTCGGATCAGACGCAAGCAGTCGTGACGCTTCGTCGAGGTCTGCATAAGCTGCGTTCCGAATAGCATAGAATCGTGGATCAGTTTCGTTTGCGTTTTCTTCTGACAAGTCGTTTTCCTTTTTTGCTTTTTTGTTCTTTTTCGTGTTCTTTCGTGGATCAAATTTAAGGCCACGGGAAGGAGGGCGTCGGGGTGTAGCGGTCATAGAGGGCGGGGAGCGTGAAGAGAACCGCCATCGTGAACTCGCCCAAAACCATGCCGAGAAAGAACGGACGCGCCTGAGAATACAGCCTCATGCCGCCATACCGCAAAATCAGCACTTTAAGCAGCCATGCCGCAAAACACCCGAACCAGAACACCATCATCGTCCACGTCCCGGACAGCGCGAACCCAAGTGGATGAAACGGAAACCACATCAGGCGCGTGCGAAGCGTTGTCATGATAATCGTAACGAGTGCACCGACTAAAAAGTTCAGCGTCGCCCAAAACGGCAAGGCAGGACGCGACCCATTGATAACCGCCGCCGCATCGTTGAACGCCCACACCGGATTCGCCTGATACACATAGCCATACATTTGTACCGCGCCGTATTTGTAGGGCATCGAAATATGCAGATAACCCGAAACTCCCATCGCCACAATCAATGTCAACGCAAATACGCCGAGCAAAGACCGCCGCCGCACCCGCACACCGTCCGCAAACTTCATCGAGTCCAGAAAGCCGGTCAATATCAAGCCGCGCTGATCCCGCAGCCAAAGCCCGTCGAGGAACGCCAAACCTGTCAAGTTGCCGCCACCCAACTGCCGCACATCGCCGAACATTCGGTAAATGTCTATCGGGCGAAACGAGGTCTCCGTCATCAGCATTCCCGACTCCGATGTACTCCGAGCCATCACCAGCGCGATCACAAACAGCAAAATCACAATCTCGAACAACGCCAGCCAATACGACATTCCGACCAGCGTCATCCACAATGCAGACAATAAAACCGACGCCACCAAGCCCCAGAACGCCGTGCGATACGAGAGCAGTTCGTCTTCTTGCTCGACAGCAGGGCGACGCGAACCGAAGCGAGTCGCCGCCTGCCACACCCGCGCCAAATGCGGACGCGCCGCATAGAACATATAGCCGACCAACACCAGATAACACCCGATGATCTGATAGCCGATAAACATTTTGCAGCCGTACATCGGCATCGTTTCCGGTTCATAACCCAAACTCGCCGCGCCCACTTCCTGCACCTTGCCAAGCAGAAAGAAAAACCACAGCGAAAACAGCAAATCCGTCGGAAGCAGATAAAAGAACCCAATCGCCGCGAACGACAGATAGATATGGAAAAAGCCCATCGAATTGTACGGCGGAGCGATGAAAAACGCATTGAGGTCAACGTCCGTCGTCGCGTCGGGAATGCTCGGATACCACTGGTGCAAGCCCTTGATCCCGAACATGAACGCCGGAAGCAGAAAGCCCAGCCACGTCAAGCGATTTTTGAGAAAGCCGCCGGACGTTCCCGCCATCGAACGCCCGCCTATCGAAGTCGCCGCATCGCCGCGAATCATCTCCAGCGGCAATTGCACTAATGGAAACGTCAATTTCTCGTTGTCCACCCACTGACGGCGCAAAATCACAGCGAGGCACAAAAACGACGTAAACATCAACGCCACGAAAATTCCCCACAAAATCAGCGGCACAATCCACAATTGCCACGGAATGGTTTCGCCCGGACGCAGTGCCTCATAAAAGCGCGTGGAAACGTCCTGCTTCGGGTCGCCGTCGGGATTCCACGGAACAAGGATTTTCGGGATATGGCTGAAAAAGAGCCGCTTCCAACTGTTTTCTGGCGTCGCCATATAGTTCGGCACAATCAGCAGCGGAATCAGTTTTTGGAGCAAGCCGCGAGACGACACCATCGCCGCAAACAGCATCATGACATACACCGTAAAAAGTTCATGTGCCTTCAAGCGGAATTTTTGAGAGAACCGCCCCGCCAACGCCTGAACGCCAAGCAGCAGCACCAGCATCCCGACGACCACCGGCGGCAGTTGCAAAAACCCGATCTGAATTTTGCCGACCAGCAGTTCCGCATACGACACGACAAAACAGGTGACGACGACGCACAGCACGCCGATCACCAGCGCACGCGGCGACAGCGCACTGACTTTTTCGGCTTTGGGTTCGGGAACGGCTTCGGTCATGGGAAATTTGCTCGATTTTTGGGAAGGGTATAGTCGTGTCGCCTTATTGGACACAATGCCGCCGAAATCCTGCCTCTCCGGGTACGTTCCTGTACCCGGAGAGGAAAATTCATTGTTACTGTCCAAATCTCGTTGCTGAGATTTTGCCTCTTGTGCGGGCATTGAAAATACCCGGCACCGTGTCCTGCGGACAAGCACCCTTCGGA
>CAZPZP010000516.1:0-3863 GCA_964591025.1 uncultured Chthonomonadaceae bacterium | reverse complement strand
GGTTGGGGGTGAGGTAAAGACGCTTGTACTTTGGGGTTCCGGGTACTTTCAGTATTCGGTGTGAGAGGTGAGTTGATAATTGCTCTGTGCCTCTCTTTTTGTGTCTTTTTGTGGTTAGAGCAAACTCAGTTCTGTTCCCTGTTCCCTGTTCCCTGTTCCCTCTAAAGTTTGCCCTCTTCCTGTCCGAAAATCCCCGCACAGAACCCGCACTCTTTCGAGGCGTCGGGGGAATTTTGTTTGAGGAGAGAGCCGATGAGTGCCATAGCAGAGCCAGTGACAAGCGAACAGCAGTTGGTCGCGTTTCATTTAGCCGGGGAAACCTACGGAGTGGACATCGCCCTGATCAACGAGATCATTCGGATGAGCGAGATCACCGCCATCCCACGCACGCCCACCGAAGTCGAAGGCATCATCAATCTGCGGGGCAAAATCGTGCCGATTGTAGACCTACGCAAGCGTATGGAACTGCCGGTTGTGCCGAAAACTTCCGCCACCCGAATTATCGTTCTCGCATTCGATGAGCATATCGTCGGCATCATCGTGGATCGCGTCGAAGGCGTTGTTCGAATCGCCGATTCCGACATCGAACCGCCCTCCCAACTGATCACGTGCCGCGATCAGGATTATGTGCGTGCCGTCGGCAAAAACGAGGGGCAGCTTGTGATCCTGCTCAATATCCAGAAAGTGCTGCGGATCGAGGGCATCGAAGCGGTCGCCGCATAAAGGATAAACCAATGAACGAAGATATGAGTCAGTTTTTGGATGTGTTCTTGGATGAAGCGACGGAGCAGATAGACCTGCTGGAACGCGACATTCTGAAACTGGAAACCGCCGAATCCACCGAGTTGATACAAGGTATCTTTCGCGCCGCCCACACGCTCAAAGGCTCCTCACGGGCGATGGGCTTCACCTCCATGGGCGAACTGACGCACGCGATGGAAGACATTTTGGACAAACTGCGCCACAACCAACTCACGGTCAATCGGGAGATGGTAGACGCGCTGTTTCAGGCACTCGATACCCTCAAGGCGATGAAAGAGGATATCGCCGACAACGGCATCACCGACCTCACCACGGAAAAGGAGACCGAGCGGCTTCGTGCTGTAGTGAAAGCTGCGCCGTCCGAAGTTCAAGCCGAAGTCTCAGATACTCTGCCGCTCACCGCTACTTTGGAGTTCGAGCTGACGGACGCCGAAAAACTTGCCGTTCGAGAAGCGACAGCGGCGGGTTTGAACCTTTATCGCCTCGATATTGATGTGGTTTCAGACTGCCTGATGAAGTCGGTTCGCGCTCTCATGGTTCTCCAAGCACTGGATACGGTAGGCAGCGTTCTGGCTTCTTTGCCCGATGAAGAGGGAATCGAAAATGAGGCGTTCGGGACGACGTTTTCTTTGCTTATCGCAACCGGCGAGTCGGCGCAGCAGCTCAAACTGATCGCGTTGAACGTCAATGAAATCTCCGATGTGCGAGCGTCCGAGCATCTTCAAGAGAACACCGAAACCGACGAAATCTCTGCGGCAAATCTGCACGATACCGTTTCCATCGCTCTGCCCGAAATGTCGGACTCGGCGTCTGTTTCCACACGGGCAACAGAGATTCTATCAGCGGAGGTTCCGGTCAAAACTCCTGCCTCTGCCAGTATCGTGCCGGACAATCAAGCCGTTGTCGCACCCGTGCAAAAAAAACCTGTGCCTTCGGCACAGACGATTCGGGTTGATGTCACACGCTTGGATACCTTGCTCAATCTTGTCAGCGAACTGGTCATTGATCGCACCCGCATCGCGCAGTTAGGGATTCAGTTCGAGCAGCGTTATGCCTCGAATGAGATGATCGAAGCCCTCAACGAAACGGCGGTGCATATCGGGCGCATCACCGATGAACTGCAAGAGCAGATCATGAAGGCGCGAATGCTCCCGATTGACAATGTGTTCACTCGCTTCCCCCGCATGATCCGCGACTTGGCGCAAAATCTCGGCAAAGAGGTCGAATTTGTGATTGAGGGCGGTGAAACCGAAGTGGATCGCTCCGTGATCGAAGTCATCGGCGATCCGCTGATCCATATGCTCCGCAACAGTGTGGATCACGGCATCGAACAACCGCAGGACAGAATCGGGGCGGGAAAGCCGGCACAAGGAACAGTATTGCTCTCCGCACGACACGAAGAGAGCCATATTGTGATCGAAATCCGTGATGACGGGCGCGGCATCGATCCCAATCGCCTTCGCAAAAATGCGGTTGGCAAAGGTCTGATGACAGAAGAGGCGGCGGCACATTTGACCGATAAAGAGGCGGTCAATCTCATTTTCGCGCCGGGCTTTACGACAGCACAAGCGATCTCCGATGTTTCGGGGCGGGGCGTCGGCATGGATATTGTCCGCAATAATCTCCAAAAACTCGGTGCGCTCATCGAATTTAATAGCGTTGTCGGCGAAGGAACCGTTTTCACTGTCAAACTGCCGTTGACACTGGCGATCATTCGCGGCTTGCTCGTTAAGGTTGGCGGCGGGGTTTACGTGCTGCCGCTCAGTGCCGTTGTGGAAACTATCAAAATCGCAGAATCCGATATTCATCGGGTCAACCATCGCGAAACCGTAGTGCAGCGGGGGCGCGTTCTGCCGATTGTTCGCCTTCAACATCTGTTCAACACGCAGCAGGCTGTAACATTTCACCAGAACACGATAAATGCCTCTAAAGACATGGGCGGTTCTGCCGAAAATAAACAAGACAAAACTTTGGAAATGTCTTCGCTGCCGCGTTATTTGGTGGTGGTCGGTGTCGGAATGAAGCAGGTCGGACTGATGGTAGATAGTCTGATCGGCGAACAAGAGGTTGTGATCAAATCGCTGGGTCGGTATCTTGGCGAGGTGCGCGGGATTTCCGGTGCGACGATCTTGGGCAACGGCAACGTCGCGCTCATTGTCGATATTAATGGTCTTGTGACGATTGCAATAGAAGAAAGAGAGATACGTTATGCCGCCTGATATGAAATCGCTGAGAGTAGATCGAGACGTTTTTCAACAAACGCTCGAAAAAAAACTGGCGGACTTGCCGACCTTGCCGACCGTCATTTCTAAAATTATCGAGACCGCTAATAATCCCAATACCACGACGGAGGAGATGCAGCGTCTCATCGTCATGGATCAAGGATTGGCGTCGAAAATTCTGCGGATCGTCAATTCCGCCTATTACGGTTTCCCAAAACGGATCAGCACGATCTCGCAAGCCGTGATGATTTTGGGATTCAGCACTGTCCGCAATCTCGTCATGGGCGTTTCTGCCTTCGGAATGCTGGCACAAAAAAGTATGCCGTATGGGTTGAATCGCTCGAAATTCTGGGAGCATTGCGCGGCAGTGGCAGTCGGTGGCAACATTTTGGCGAAATACCGTTTGCCGCGCAATCAGAATGCCCCCGAAGAGGCATTTTTGGGCGGATTGCTGCACGATGTCGGCTCGCTGTTTCTGGACAGTTATTTTCCGGTGCAGTATGCCGTCGCGATGGCGTTTGCGGCACGGGAAGGCAAGTCGGCGCGGGAAGCCGAGAGTCTGGTTTTAGGGATTGATCATGTGATGGTCGGCAAGCGAATCTCCGAGCATTGGAATTTTCCACCTCATGTTATGGCAATGATTGGCACACATCATGATCCGAGTGCCACACAGGAACATTTTGAGATGATTGCGCTCATTCATGCGGCGGACTGGTTGGCGTGGCAATGCGGACACCCATCTTCGGAACACACCGCCGCACCTGCTCTGAATAGCGAGGTTGACGATTGGCTTCTTTTTGAGGAATCCGACTGGAACAAACTCAAAGACGAGCTGCATTCACAGTACAATCAGTGCGAGCAACTGATAAAAATGGCACA
>CAZPZP010000515.1:0-3866 GCA_964591025.1 uncultured Chthonomonadaceae bacterium | reverse complement strand
TCTTGTCTTGACCTATGAAGCCGGGAAGTTATACTTTTACAGTTCCTTAGTCTGATAATGCCGCCTTGTCCTACCAAATTTGTCCAAAATCGGTGTGTCGCTTTCTGGATCAAGTCTTTTGTCACGATTACATCAAGTGAATAACTCATCCGTTCCGCTCTCTTCTACGCTCAAACCACATTGATTTCAATAGGAATAACGTGATTGATCATGTAATTTTCGCGGTTCGGGTCGCGAGTGAGGGGTTGTGCGTTGCCGAGCGTATCGAAGGCGCGAGCGGTGAGCGGATATTTGCCGGGAGCGTTCGGGGCTTTCCAGCGATACTCGAACAGCCGCCACGCATAGGGCAGAGATTTGCCGAGCAGTTTGGCGTTTTCGCCCGTTTTGCCGTCGGAGCCGATTTCGACTTTGGCGATCTCCGCACTGCCGCCTGTCCACGCCGCCCCAAAGATTTTTACTGTGCTTCCGGCTTTGACTTTGGCGCGATTTAGGGGACGAGCGATGATCGCCTTCGGCTGCATCAGAGAGATCGGTTTGCGTTCGGGAATGCCGCTTGTTGTCTCCCAATACGCATAATCTACTGTTTGGTAGTAGCCCATAAACGGTCTGTCGAGAATTAGAAGCCGCGTGAGCCATTTGATGCTCGCCATGCCGTAATGTCCCGGCACGACGGCGCGAATCGGGTAGCCATGGGAAGGAGCCAACTCCTCGCCGTTCATTTTATAGGCGAGAATGACGTTTTTGAGAAAGTCTTTATGGATCGGGAGACTGCGGGCGTAATTGATAGCGATACCCGGCTTGGGGGGAAGACGGACTTCGCCTTTGTCCGCGCCTTCCAAAACGATTTCGAGGGCAGTGTTTTGGATTCCCGCCATCGCCAGCACGTCCGACAATCGCGCCCCTGTCCACTCCGCCGTACTGATCGCGCCCGTTTCCCATTGCACTCCCGCAGTTGCCGGAGTCAGGAACACGCGCCCATTGCCCGCACATTCGAGCGTGACGGGCAGGGTGACGCTTGGCAAACTTTTCAGGGCGTCGAGCGTCACGCCGAGTTCCTTGTCTACTTTGCCGACAACGCTCAAACGATACTCTGCTTCGGTTAATTTGGGCGTCACGAAATGACTCCGAACATAAAACTGCTCGTTGGGTGTCAGAAAGGAATCGAGCGTGCTGTAGGGAAATTCGAGATTGTCCGGCGCGATCTGGCGAGCAATGAGCGCGGGCGGTTCTTTTTTCTCGGCAGCTTGAGCGGCTTCGGCAGGCGCGATGAGGGCAGTCGTCAGCATGGCGGACTTGAGCAGATCACGGCGCGAAATTTCGGGGTTGTTTGGGTTCATTAGATTCTCGTCTGTGCAAAAAGTTGAGTGCAGCAAAATTATGCCTGATATTTCAACAATCTGGAAGAGGTAATACCTGGAATTTTCCTCTTCGAGTAATTCTCTCGTGCCTTTGGTTCGTAAAACAGGTAAGACACCAAGAATTAGGAATCGTAACCATGCCAGACCAAGAGATTACTGAAGATCAAAGAGCATTGGGGAAACTCTATGTGGCTCATCAATACATTTCCCTGCCCTATGATACGGCTTGTATGGTGTGTATGGGTATTGGTACGTTTGTGCATATTTTCCTCCCTCGTGGTTTTCCTTTTTGGTGGACAGTTCCGCTTGTTTGTCTTTCTATGTTGATTCCTATAGGCTTTTTGGTGCAGCGCAAAGAGACAACATGGCTTAAAAGTCTAACCGAAGAGAAAAAAGCCCTTCTTGAACGTGCTGCTCATTCACAGAAGTATGATCGCTGGGACAGAGGAAAACCGGCACGCGATATACTTAAGGCATATCACAAATTGGAAGTTAATGCAGAAAAAGAACTTCTTCGCGCCTCGAAACCCACAAACGATGAAACACTTCTGCGCCCGACAACTGCATATAACGAAACGCAGAAAGAAGAGTTGCTGAGGGCAAGCGGCGAAGACACATGAGACGGTTAGAGCAACTTTCAAGGTAAAATAGACCTATCTCATAGAGAGGAGCAAGACGGGTGAAAGTTCATACCGCCATCGCGCAGATCAAGCCGCGCAAAGGCGATTACGCACATAATTTAGAACGCTTAGGCGATATTTTCGCGCAGTTGGAAGAAGACGCGCCCGAAACCAACGTCCTCGCTCTGCCCGAAACGGTGCTGTCCGGCTATTTCCTCGAAGGCGGCGTTCGCGAAGCGGCACGCACTAAAGAGGAACTTTTTGCCGACTTGCTCACAACCTATCAAGCCCGTGTGAAACGCCCCGACGCCGCACTCGACATCACACTCGGCTTCTACGAACTTTGGGAAGGCAAATACTATAACAGCGCGATCTATGCGACCCTTTCCGCTCCAAACGCCGCAATCCCGTCCGGTGTCCATCACGTTCACCGCAAATTTTTTCTGCCAACGTATGGCGTCTTCGATGAGAAGCGGTTTGTCTCTCGCGGACGCGCCATCAACGCCTTTCCAACTCGTTTCGGCATCGTGTCCGTGTTGATATGCGAAGACGTTTGGCACTCGATTACGGCGACTATCGCGGCACTCAAAGGGGCGCAGATCATTTATGTTTTGAGTGCGTCGCCCGGACGCGAATTCACGGGGCAGCATCTCGGCAACGTCGCACAGTGGAACGTCTTACTGCCCGGAATTGCCAGCGAACACAATGTCTGGGTTGTCTACGCCGGACTAATAGGATTCGAGGGCGGCAAAGGCTTTACCGGAACCTCGCAGATCGTCGATCCGTGGGGCAACGCGATTGTGATGGGGTCTGCGACGAGTGAATGTCTGGTACGCGGCAGTCTCAATTTGGACGATGTGGCGGTTGCTCGCTCTGCGTCTCCGCTTCTTGCCGATCTGGAATCCGCGCTTGGCGATATTACGATGCAACTGGAGCAGGTCGCCCGAAAACCGCACGTGTAGGAAATAGGACAATGCAAAGGGTAAAGAATATGAATCGCTTGCCGATGGTGTGTGCGCCGCCGCTGAATGTTGAGGCAGACGGCAATCTCAGAATCAATGCGCCGCTTCTGACAGAATGGCTGATCGAGTTCCTGCGCGATGAAATTCAACGCCGACGCGGGTTCACCAAAGCGGTTGTCGGACTTTCCGGCGGTGTCGATTCCGCGCTCGTGACTTTTCTGCTGGCGCGGGCGTTCGGGGCGGAAAATGTCTATGCGATCCGAATGCCATACCGTGCGTCGTCGCAAGACAGCCTCGATCACGCGCAAATGGTCGTTGATGCAACCGGCGTCAATGTGGAGACTATTGAAATCACTGACGCGGTAGACGGCTATCTCCAATTCGCACCCGATGCGGACGGGCGGCGGCGCGGCAATGTCATGGCACGGCAGCGCATGATCATTTTGTTCGATCAGAGCCAACGATTAGGCACGATCCCTGTCGGCACAGGCAACAAAACCGAACGCCTTTTTGGATATTTCACATGGCACGCCGATGATTCGCCGCCCATCAATCCACTTGGCGACCTTTATAAAACTCAAGTTTGGGATTTGGCGCGGTATATTGGCGTCCCGGAAATTATTGTCGACAAACCTGCCTCTGCCGATCTTGTTGTCGGACAGACCGATGAAAGCGACTTCGGCATCACCTATCACAAAGCCGACCGTATTCTGTTTTATCTCCTGCGTGGACATAACGCTGAACGTCTGATCGAAATGGGCTTCCCGGAACATGATGTTCGGCTCGTTAAGCGCAAAGTGGACTCGACGCACTGGAAACGCCATCTTCCGACGGTTGCAATGCTGTCGTCCACCTCCATAAACGATTATTATCTGCGCCCTGTGGACTATTAGACCTCTTGCCTCAGTGTTTTCATCACCGGGTAC
>CAZPZP010000514.1:2395-3866 GCA_964591025.1 uncultured Chthonomonadaceae bacterium | reverse complement strand
TCCTACGGACGAAATTCTCTTGCCTTGAGAGTGCGAAGCACGGCACGGCGGAACGAGACCTGCACGAGAAATTCATTTCGCTGTACTCTTGCAAGAGGTCTAATGCAAAAACATTGATCCACGAAACACACGAACAATATAAAAAACAATTCCCGAAAATGAAAACAAGGATTTCTCTTGAATTGTTCTTTGTGTCCTTTGCTTCTTTGTTGTGGAATTGTCCCTGTGTCCCCCGCGTTCCCTGTGGTTCATTAGGAGTCGAAGATGCGGGCGATTGGGTTGATGTCGGGAACCTCGGCGGATGGGATCGATGCGGCGTTGGTGGAGATTGAGGGAGAGCCGGGCAATTATCAGATTGTGCTGGAGGGTTTCGTTTGTGTGCCGTATGCGAATGAAGTGCGGGAGGTGATATTGGATGCTTGCCGCCCTGATGCGCCGCTTCAACAGGTAACGGCGTTGAATGTGCTGATAGGAGAATTGTTCGCGGAAGCGGCAGGGTTGGTTTGTGAAGAGAACGGTTCGGCTCTGGCAGAAGTAGATTTTGTGGCGTCTCATGGGCAGACTGTTTGGCATCAGCCGGAACCTTTTGCAATCGGCGGGCAGAGTGTGCGCGGGACATTGCAGATTGGGGAACCGGCAGTTATCGCGGCGCGAACGGGCTGCTTAGTTGTGGCAGATTTCCGTCCTGCGGATATGGCGGCGGGCGGGCAGGGTGCGCCGCTGGTTCCGTTTGCCGATTACGCGCTGTTTGCGTCACCGAACGAAACTCGCGCTGTGCAGAATATCGGCGGAATTGCCAATGTTACGTATTTGCCCGCGAACAGTGGCTTGGGCAAGGTGATGGCGTTCGATACGGGACCTGGCAATCTGATCATTGACGGCGTGATTTCGGAGTTGACAGGTGGAAAATTGCGGTTCGATGCGGGCGGGGCGTTGGCGGGGCAGGGCAGAGTTCACGAACAAATTTTGGCAGAGTTGATTGAAGATTCGTATTTTGCCACACCACCGCCGCGCACAACGGGGCGCGAATACTTTGGCACGGAGTATATTGGGCGTGTTCTCGTTCGATGCGCGAAAGAGAATCTTGTTCAATCCGATATTTTGGCGACAGTGACGGCGTTGACGGCGGAATCCATCGCATTGGCGTATCGGGATTTCTTGGAACCACGCGGGCATATCGCCACAGTGATTGTCGGCGGGGGCGGAGTCCATAATCGGGCGTTGATGCAGAGATTGCGGGAGGCATTGCTGCAAACTGTTGTCAAAACGCACCGCGATTTTGGGCTGTCCGATGATGCAAAGGAAGCCGTCGCGTTTGCGCTGCTCGGATACGAAACCCTGCACGGACGCCCCGCGAACGTCCCTTCGGCGACAGGGGCAGCGCAAGCGGCGATCTTGGGCAAAATTGTTCTGCCGCCGAACTTCAACAGGGAAAAATTGAGAAAAATCGGCATATTTTCTTGACAATGGT
>CAZPZP010000514.1:0-2385 GCA_964591025.1 uncultured Chthonomonadaceae bacterium | reverse complement strand
GTGTCGAGCCGGAACCCGTGGGGATAGCGTTGGCTATCCTTTTTTGTTTGCGGGGACAAAAATTATTCGCCTCCGAATCCCCTCTCACGTCTCCCGGCGGAGGGAAAAGGGAGGGCATTGCCCTGCCAAAATGTCGGCAGGGCAAGAGGACGAACATCATGGCGAATATCGTAGTGGTTGGGGCGCAGTGGGGCGACGAGGCAAAGGGCAAACTGGTAGATTATCTTGCACAAAACGCTTCAATGGTCGTGCGCTATGGCGGCGGCAATAACGCGGGTCACTCGGTTACGGTGGAGGGTGTTGTATACAAATTTCACCTGATCCCCTCCGGCATCCTCAATCCTGATTTGGAATGTGTGATCTCCGATGGCGTGGTTATCGATCCCGGCGTATTAGTTAAAGAGATCGAGGGCTTGAAGGCGCGGGGGTTGTCGGTGGAACGATTGCGGCTTTCGTCGTCCGCACATCTCATTTTGCCGTATCATGTGCAGTTGGATCAGTTGCAGGAAATCAGTCGCGGCAGTGATAAAATCGGCACAACGGGGCGCGGCGTCGGTCCGGCATATGCGGACAAAGCGGCACGTATCGGAATTCGGCTCGGTGAGTTTGTAGACACTGAGCGGTTTCGGGCGCGTCTTGAAGCGGTCTTGGCGAACAAAAACGCGCAAATCACCAAACTCTACGGCGCGGAACCGTTAGATTTCGAGACAATTTTCGTGGAATATTCCCGATATGCCGCCGCACTCAAACCGTTTGTGACGGACACTGCCAACTTGGTTTATGCTCATGCGGCAGAAGCGGATTCGGGCGTCATCTTCGAGGGGGCGCAGGGCAGTCTGCTCGATCTCGATATGGGTACTTATCCCTATGTCACCTCGTCGCATCCCATCGCGGGCGGGGCGTGTATTGGAACGGGTGTTGGTCCTACAATGATCGATTCCGTGATTGGCGTCGCAAAATCGTATACGACGCGAGTCGGGGCGGGCGTTTTTCTCACCGAACTTCTCGATGCAACCGGCGAATATATCCGTGAGCGCGGACACGAGTACGGCACGACAACAGGCAGACCGCGCCGCTGTGGGTGGTTCGATGCGCTGGTGGTGCGCTATTCCGTGCGAATCAACAGTATGACGTGTCTTGCATTAGGGCATCTCGACGTGCTGTCGGGTATGGACGAAATTCAGGTATGTACGGCATATCGTACGGCGGACGGAACCGAAATCTCGCACTTCCCACCCGATTTGGCGTTTCGTACCGACTTGGAACCCATCTATGAGACGCTCGCCGGTTGGAACGAGGACATTTCGGGCGTGCGCCGTTTCGAGGAATTGCCGCCCAACGCGCAGACCTATGTCAAGCGCATCGAATCGCTGGTCGGCGTTCCGGTTGCAACGGTTTCTGTTGGAGCCGGACGCGAGCAGACAATTCTCATGGGCGACGTTTTGGCAGGCACAAACCGCAAGCGCGTCTTGTGTCCATGAGACGGCATTTGCAGGAATTTGGCGGTTTTGCGTTGACAGTCCGCCAGAGTTAGGGTAACATAACTAACAAGTGATGTGAGAGCATAGCTCAGTTGGCAGAGCACCTCCCTTTTAAGGAGGTTGTCCTGGGTTCGAGCCCCAGTGCTCTCACTCCTTTTCCTTCTCAGATTGCCTCAACAAGACGAAAGTTACTACCCTTCCTCTGGTTCGTTCTTCTTTTTTATACACCTTTATCCATTCTGTAGTCAGTCAGTGGCGGGAAATCTGTTGCAGGTACAAAAACGTACCCGCCTAAAAAACAGACGTCCTACGGACGAAATGCCCGATGACAGCGTGATCGCTCACAATTTCTGTCATGTGCGTCCTCAATGCGTATTTTGGGAAGGCGATAACCTTGCTGTGTGCGTCCGCAGGACGCCTGTTTTTTAGACGGGTACGTTTTTGTACCTGATGGTGAGAATACTTATGCAAGCGTTCTACTTTGCGGTAACACGAACATCGTTTTGCTCCGTAAAATGCCGTAAAGGAGAGAGAACTGATGTTGATATGGCTCCGCTATCTGGATCGGCGTCATTCGCGGCGATGCGACCCGACCCTCCGCACTGCGCCAAGGGGCTATTGAGCAACCCGTCGGTGGATTGTCGGTAATCGCTGCGTTGCTGGGCATCATTTACGGCGTGTGCATGGGCTGTTACGCGCTATTTCAGGGCGGAAACGCCCCCCTGTTGCAAGTGCTTTCGACGATGTTGAAAGTCCCTGTTCTGTTCTTTTTGACGCTCGCCGTGACGTTTCCCTCACTGTATGTCTTCAATGCGCTGACCGTGATGCTGACGGTGCTTGCCTCGCTCTGTCCCATTGTCGCGTTCTTCTCGGCGAGTACCACGAGTTACCCGTTCATGCTGTT
>CAZPZP010000513.1:0-3870 GCA_964591025.1 uncultured Chthonomonadaceae bacterium | reverse complement strand
ACACCGAAACTCAAAGCAAATCCACCCAACTCTATTCAATCTTTTCAAAGAACAATTTTCTCATTTTGGAAGGTTCCTCCGTGAGGCTTGTTAATATACCAAGAGACTCCCCCAATTGTCAAGGGCAGATTGCAAGAAAAAGGAAAATTAAAGATGACGGACACGACCCACAGCCCCGAACACGGCAATCGCAAGGCAAACGTAGCTCCAGGGATTGCTTGCTATCTCCAAAAGCGTCTGCATTATGTCCTCACCCGAACCCAGTAATGTATGGAGGATGATCCCTGCAATCAACCCGATGCCCACTGCCGAACCGACGATGATCTCCATTTTTGTCCCGCGTTTGCGTCCTGTTGCGCGTAACACGAGTACTGCTACAGCGAGACCATAGAGAAAGCAAAACCAAAAAAAGAAGAAGCCAAAGCCACGCATTGTCGCAAGCAGCCAGCCACCAAATATCGCGGAACCGAAAGCGACAGCACTTCCTTTCAGCAGATCGTTATTGCTGACTTCGTAGAGATGAGTACGATGTCCTCTTCCGCAAGAAATGCAGAGCATTCCAATGGCGGCAGGACGCGAACAGTCGGGGCAAATCGGCACGAAGCAACGCGAACAGCGCAGACTCGTCACGGCTTGTTTTCGGCATTTACAGCGCAAAGGCAGATCAGACATAAGGCATCAGGGTTTTTTCTTGTTCTTGAAAGTTTTGTCGGGAGTTCCGCCGTTCTCGTCGAGTCCCAACTCTGTCACTTGGTTCGTCAATCCAAACGCCATTTCCGAGATAGCGATACTGAGGTCATTGGCGCGAAACGGCGTATTGTCCGGCTTGAGAAGCGCGGAACCCGGACGAATCATATTCTTGCCGGCAAGATAGGTAAGGGAAGCATACGCGGGATGCGATTTGGCTAAAACGAAATTCGGTTTGGGCGGAAACGCTGTTGATTTCGCCACATCTTTGCCGTTTTTGCCTGCACGCTCTACACCGTTGACGAAATAATTGCCGAATTTACTCAACACAATCGCCAGCGTGTAGCGCGACACACTCTGTTTTTCCCACGCGGTTCTTTCGATCATAGTGTCGGATTTGGTGGAAACCGTCGCCGAATTCAGCCGTTTCCAAGTGCCTTGTTCCAGCGACTTTGCCAACGCCGCAAGCGCAATCACGGCTTGCGTTTTCGTCACTTTGCTGTCGCCGCGAAACTTGCCATTCTCCAAGTTCAGTACGCGATTATCGAGTGCCTGAGTCACCGATTTTTCCGCCCAATGTCCGGCACGTATATCGGCAGGGCGCGTCTGCGCCTTGCTTTGCACAACAGACGCCATTCCCAAAACTGCCACGATTCCGCAAAATCCGACTTGTCTACTCTTCATTGTTCTGCATCCTTGCCGCTTTGATGGCTTCTTGCTTCTGCCAGCGGGCGTATGATTTTTCTCTGCTCACACGTAACTTGCGTGCTTCTTCTAAAGTTTCGCCGGTCAAATTTCGCTCTTCGCACTCCGCAGAGGAGTAAAACCGCGAAAACCGACAGCGTTCACGTCCGTTCCTGCCGCGATGCACTCCCGAACTGCCTCAATATCGCCACTACCTGCCGCATTATGTAATCTGCTCATTTTGTTTGAGCGAGTATTGGAGGAGTAAATTCGCTTTTAATTTCACGTATGATCGCAGTCAACTCCTCTTCAGAGATATTGTGTTGGGTTAGAACCTCTCGCGTCTTGTTTAGAACCTGCTCCGAAAAACGACGCGATATATCCTGCCGTAAGCCCTGACCAATGTAAAATCTCACCAAGGCTTGTAGGCTCATCTCTTTCTCGGAAGCGATCAATTCAAGTTGATGGACGGCATCCGATGGCATTTTCACAGAAATCTCTTCAGACAGACGCGGTACAACAACATAGGGTGTTTCAGTAGCATTGCTCATACAATGTTCTTTATAGGCGTGTCGCATTACGAGCGGAGATAACGCGCGTTTTGTCAAACCGCTCTACGTAAACTACCAAAAGCAGATGATACTTAAACGAGTAACCAATAATATGGTGGCGTTCTTCATCATCACTCATCGGGTCACGAAGAATTTGGCAGAAATTGTCAAAGAACACATCACACGCTTCTTCCAACTCGATGTGATGTTTGACAAAATTGCTCTCTGCTTTGTCGCCGTCCCAGATAAAATCTACGCCGTCGAACGTGTATTCGACATCCATAACAGTTTGTTACCGCCCTGTCGTCATCACGACGGCACTTTCGCGGATCGCTTTGAGTTCTTCAAGGGCGCGTCCGGTTCCGATGGCGACACATGATAACGGGTCATCAGCGACATAGACAGGAATATTCGTAGCAGCAGACAGCAATTTGTCGAACCCGCGCAATAATGCACCGCCGCCCGTCAATACGATTCCACGCTCGATAATATCCGACGCAAGTTCGGGCGGAGTCTGCTCCAGAACGCGCTTGACCTTCTCCACAATCCCCATAATCGGATCAGTCAAGGCTTCGCGGATTTCGTCGGAGGTCACCATGATCGTTTTGGGCAAACCCGCCACCAAATCGCGCCCGCGAACCTCCATCGAAAGTTCCGGTTCCATCGGATACGCAGAACCGATCCGCATTTTGATCTCTTCGGCGGTTCGATCACCGATCATCAGACTATATGCGGTTTTGATATGCCGGATAATCACCTCGTCAATGCGATTGCCCGCCACCCGCAAACTCTCGCTGATAACAATGCCAGAGAGCGAAATCACCGCAATATCGGTTGTCCCACCGCCAATATCCACTACCATACTGCCGCCCGCCATCGTGATCGGCAATCCAGCACCAATCGCCGCCGCCATCGGCTCCTCAATGGTATATGCCTCGCCCGCTCCTGCCTCGATAGCGGCTTGCTCGACGGCTCGCTTCTCGACGCTGGTCACTTGCGACGGCACACAGATCAACACTCGCGGCTTGAAAAATCGCTTCCGCCCAACTGCTTTCTCGAACAGATATTTGAGCATGGCTCGCGTGGTGGTATAGTCCGCGATCACGCCCTCGCTCATCGGGCGCACCGCCTGAATATGTCCGGGAGTGCGTCCCAGCATCAAACGCGCCTCTTCTCCAACCGCCAAAATCCGTTTTTCTTTGCGACCCGTGGCAACAGCGACAACGGACGGTTCGCGCAAAACGATGCCCTTGCCGCGCACATATACCAAGATATTTGCTGTTCCCAAATCAACGCCCAATTCCGGCACTAAGCTGAACAAAGTCTGTACTCTACTTTCTCAAACAAGAGACAATACAAGGGGAGGTTTGACAGACTCGCGTCTGACGGGAGAATTATAGCACGCAGTACCCAAAGTTCGCTTAGGTCGGTGGTGATTGGGTCGTTGGGCAATACGATAAACGTTCGCGTGAATTGCGTTGTGAGTGCGAAGCACAGCACGGCAACGTAGTTGCCCCCAGCGACGGAATGGATTGTTAGGGACTCGCGATAAAATAAATCTTCCAGTTCGCCTATTGAGGGCAATGAGTCCTCATGGGAGCGAATTCTTGCATCCGCATCCGATGGAACGATTATTTCCCTGAGAGTCCCTTAGCCCTCCAGTATCGCTTTGAGCAAGGGTTACCTTTGCGCGTGGGACTCAAAGCCTTCTTGAAAGCGGCATGACAACAAACCGAGAAACTGACAAAATCAGGCAGGATTATTTATGTCAACGTCTCGTTTAAATTAGTAGTCAGTCAGCGTAAAGATTAATACGTTTCCAATCTCGAAAACACACTAAACTTTAGGTTAACTGACTAATAGTCTAAACGTAAACAATTGGGAAGAGGAGAATTTTTTGTGTGATTTCGTGTGCTGCGATGCATCTCATGGGTAAAATGGAGACATC
>CAZPZP010000512.1:2262-3871 GCA_964591025.1 uncultured Chthonomonadaceae bacterium | reverse complement strand
GCGCTGCTGCGGGAGAAAGGCTTGCGACCATGAATCAGATGCGCCGACTGTTGGGCTATCTCAAACCGTATCGCAAGCGTGTGATATTGGCAGTTTTTCTCCTGCTCGGCATTACGGTGTCGCCGATCATCATGCCGCGCATTGTCCAATATACGATAGATGTCGCCCTTCCGACCAAAAACTATTCGGCATTGAACTGGGTTTTCTGGGGCATTCTGGCTCTGTTCGCGTTTCGCGGCGTCACCTCATTTGCCCTCAATTCACTGATCAACTGGCTCGGTCAGCGAATCGTGTTCGACCTGCGCCTCCAGTCATATCGCCATCTCAATCGGCTTTCGCTTTCCTACTACGATACGCGCCAAACCGGCAAAATCATGGCGCGGCTGACGGGCGATATTGACACCATTCAGTATATGATTTCCGGCGGCTTCGTGACGTTCCTTGCCGACTTGTTCAGCGTTCTCGTCTTGCTGTTTGTGCTGTTTGCGATTGAATACCGGCTCGCCCTCATCGCTGTTGCCGTTGTGCCGTTCTATGTTCTGAATTATAAACTGTTTATTCGGCATATTCGCCCGCTCAGTGAGGAATTGCGCGAACGCTGGGACACCATGCTCGGCGTGCTGCAAGAGAAATTGGCGGGCATTACGGTGGTCAAAGCGTTTGTGCGCGAGGAACATGAAACGGAAATGTTCATGACGACGGTTCAGGACAATTTCCGGCTCGGCATGACGCAGATGAAACTCAATCGCAAACTCGGAGCCATCGCGCAGATCATTCGGGCGGTAGGAACTGGGCTTGTGCTGTGGTATGGCGGCACGCGCATTATTCATCGGCAATTGACTATCGGCGAACTGCTGGCGTTCAACGGCTGGATCAATTCGCTTTATGATCCGGCAGTGCGTTTGGTAGACTTCAATGTGACCTTGCAATGGGCGGGGGCTGCGGTGGATCGTGTGTTCGAGACATTGGATACGCGCCCCGAAATTGTGGACGAGCCCGACTCGGTGGCGATCAAAGAGATGAAAGGTTCCGTCGAATTCTGCAATGTTTCGTTTGGCTATAACGATGAGAGCAAAGTTCTCAATGATATCACACTGCGGGTCAATCCCGGCGAAGTGATCGCCGTTGTCGGACCGTCGGGGGCGGGCAAAACTACCTTTGTTAATCTGATCGCCCGGTTTTATGATGTAAAAGAGGGGCAAATTTTGATTGATGGCGTGGACTTGCGGAAGGTCAAAATAGAGTCGATTCGGCGGCAAATCAGTTATGTGTCGCAGGAGAGCCTCATGTTTTCGGTCAGTTTGCGCGAAAATATCAGTTATGGTAAGCCGAACGCAACGGATTTGGAGGTGATTCGCGCCGCCAAATACGCCGATATGCACGGCTATATCATGGGACTGCCACAAGCTTATGATACCAAAATTGGCGAAGAGGGCATCAAATTATCCGTCGGGCAG
Organism: uncultured Chthonomonadaceae bacterium; assembly: GCA_964591025.1. Classification (GTDB taxonomy): domain Bacteria; phylum Armatimonadota; class Chthonomonadetes; order Chthonomonadales; family Chthonomonadaceae; genus CAZPZP01. The sequence continues at coordinate 2,414 of CAZPZP010000512.1, read as the reverse complement.
AAACAGCGCATCAGCATCGCCCGCGCCGCATTGACCGACCCGAAAATTCTGATTTTGGACGACGCGACTTCGGCACTGGACAGCAAAACCGAAGCCAATGTTCAAGCGGCACTGGAACATCTGATGAAGGGGCGCACGTCGTTTGTGATCGC
>CAZPZP010000512.1:0-2162 GCA_964591025.1 uncultured Chthonomonadaceae bacterium | reverse complement strand
CAGGAACACGCCATGGAAGCACTTTTTGCCTAACCGCTCGCCGCAAGTCAGGTGAGAATCCTTGCCTCAATGGAGAGGGGACTGCAACATTTAGCGCAAGATGGATGCAGAGAAAGGGTTCGCAGTTATCGCCTTCGACACCGCCTCGCCCTGCATCGATACCCTCATGGGAGCGGCGGTGGATGTGTTCTCTCAAATTGCCTGTTGCGGTTGTTCGCGCTACAGATGAGGGCGGCTTGTTTCTCGAACAAACCGGCACGGCAGGCGGATAAGGGCTAAATTGTCCAGTCTGCGAAACGCAGGTTGGGAACACGGGCGAAGTCACGGGTATTGCGTGTGAGCAGGGTAGCGTTGTTGACGAGGGCGATGGAGGCAATCCGCAGGTCTTTGGTTCCGACGCGCACCCTTGCCGCCGTCATGGCAGCGAAAACGGCTTCTGCGGCAGCGTTATAATCCCAAATGGTGAGTTGACTGTAAAAACGCAGACTTGCCCGCAGACGAGCGTAACCATCGATTCGGACTTCGGGCGTCGTGGCGCGGTGAACGTAATCCGTCCAGCCTCGGCATTGCTCCTCGTAGCTCACAATACTTGTGCCGTAATCATCTTGCCCTAAAGCGCGAAGCCGTTGCGCCAAAACGACTGCGCCATCGCCACCGCGCTGCAAGATCGTGTTGTGGTCGGTGTCGAGCTGATAAATCACGCGCCCACCTCCTCTGCTGCCGACAAACGCCGCGCTTCCTCACGCTCACGCTCCCTCTCTTGTTCAATTTGGCGCGTCACTTCCTCAAATGCCGGACTGTCTGCATGGATACCGAGCATGGTGTCCAGAAAATCGGGGCTTGTTCGCGCACCAATAGTAGGGGAATGCTCTTCCATTTTCCGGCGAAGTTGTGCAACTTCCGCCTCCAATGCCGCAAATCGTTCCTGCGTAATTGCTGTCATCGCCTGTGCCTCCTTGAATGACATTATACCGTATGGAGTAGAAGCAAAGGAAGCCAATGTTCAAGCGGCACTGGAACATCTGATGAAGGGGCGCACGTCGTTTGTGATCGCGCACCGGCTTTCGACGATTATGAACGCGGATCGCATTCTGGTGATGGACAGCGGGCAGATTGTGGACATTGGCACGCACGATGAACTGGTGGCACGTCCGGGCGTCTATCAAAATCTTTACAATGAGCAGTTCAAATCGGCGCAGGAACACGCCATGGAGGCACTTTTTGCCTAAATTCGTGCCGCACAGTCGGCAGACAGCCGCACTGATGTGTCAAACCTTTTTTGGAAAACAAGCGAAGAGTGCCTGATGCTTCAACGTCTTTTTTTACAAGAGGGTATACTGTCGCAGACACATGGGAGGTAGGCAATGAACAAAGCAGTATGCGAACTCGAAGGACTATGGGAAGAAATCGTCATGCGCGGGACGGAACTACGCGAACATCATGTCAAGGTGACGGTCTCGAAGGGCAAGGCGTCTCACCAACTCGCATGCGGCAGTTATAAGCGCATCATGCAGGGCTTGCAGCAATTCCCGCTTGAACCGGATGTCGCCCCCGATTTGTGGGAAGTCATCGCGGAAGAACGCACCGCATGGCGGAAAATGGCATAGGAACACGCGATGGAAGCCCTCTTTGCTTAAGTGTCTTCTCTTTTTAATATCCAAGCAGCAGCGAGTTTTTTATGAACCAATTCTCTTCATGTCCCTCTTGTGCCTCTGATCAGTGTGTTTCTCTGGGAGAAATACAGCCCGTTGGAGGACAAATCGAACTCAAGGATCACGGTCAACTTTACGATTGCCCGCGCTGCCATTTGATATTTCGCTTTCCCTATTTGACCGAGTCGGAATTGATCGCGCAGTATGAGCAGCTTCCTGCCAGCAAATGGGACGCTGCACCGGGTTCACGCCCCGACTTCGACCAAATCCGACATTACCTCACGTCCCATTTCTCTGGCGGAAGCGTTTTAGATGTTGGGTGTTTTCGCGGCGACTTGCTGGCGGAACTTCCCGAAACGTGGCTGAAATTGGGCATCGAACCGGCACATGAGGCGGCAGAGATCGCCCGTGGACGAGGGATCGACATTATCGGAGCAAATCTCAAAGACGCTCTACAGTCGAGGTTGAGCGTGGAGATGATCACGGCTGTCGATTTGGCGGAACATCTGC
>CAZPZP010000511.1:0-3871 GCA_964591025.1 uncultured Chthonomonadaceae bacterium | reverse complement strand
GTACCACAAGATATGCAGCAGCCCTGTCCGCGATCCGCTGTCCCGGAGCCTTCGAGTTTTGCGCGGTTTCCACCAGTTTGGCAATGCGGCGGAGCGTTGCATCCTCGCCCACCGCCGTTGCCCGATAGGTGACTGCTCCTGCGCCGTTCACGGAGCCGCCGATAAGTTTGTCCCCAAGTTTCTTTTCGACGGGCAGGCTTTCTCCCGTAACAAGGGCTTCGTCTACTGCCGTCTCTCCCTCGATGATCTCGCCGTCTACGGGAACGCGGTCACCGGGGCGCAGTACAAGGGAGTCGCCTTGTACGACCTCTGAGGTGGAGACTTCCATTTCTTTGCCGTCACGCAGAACGTGCGCTTTGGGAGGCACAAGGTCAAAGAGGGCACGCAAGGCGTTGGATGTGCCGCGCCGGGACTTCATCTCCATCCAATGCCCGAACAACACAAACGTCACCAGCATCGCCGCCGCTTCGTAGAACAGTTCGTTCGAGCCAATAACAGTCAAATATACGGAAGCGAGATAAGCCGCAAGCACGCCAACTGCAATCAGCACGGACATATCCAGTGTTCGCTGTCGCAGGGCATGGTACGCCCCGGAGAGGAACATCCAGCCGCACCAGAACACGACGGGCGTTGTGAGCGCGAGCAGAGTCCATGAGCGCACGGCGGCGGTGAGGGGCAGGTGAATGCCGATCATCTCGCCCATCGGAGAGAGCAAGACGATGGCGACTGACAGCACCAGGGCAATCCAGAAGCGGGTACGAATGTCGGCTTCCATGCTCGCCGCCATCGCCGGGTCACTCATATCGTGTGCCATGCCGCCATGAGGTTGTTTGTCCTGATGGGCAGTTCCCTCCATCTCCTCGGCGGGCATAGTCATGCCTTGCGCCTTAGCAGGAACGTGTTCTACGGAAGACGGCTTCGTAGGGAATACTCCGGGGTGGTCGTGTAGCATCGTGGCGTTATCCTTGTATATCGTATATTACATCTCCCATTATGCTCTGCGTGTTAGTCATGTTGGGTTCGTTGCCTGTGTCCATCGTAGATGTTCATAAATTCCTGTCCAGTACATTCCGAAAGAAAAGCCATAGAGCAATCTGGTGTTGACGATTGCTACACGCTGAGACTTCGACACTGAGGCATATAATTGTTTCTTTTCGACGCTTGCAGGGGTAGAATTTTTCTGCTCCTGCAAGCATCTTTTTGTTCAGTTAGGCAACCATCTGTGCCATTTTGCGGCACGCTTCCGCGCAGCGGCGGCAGGTCTCCGCACACTTCTCCATTTCGGGAATGGACTCGCAACTCTCCGCACAAGCCGTGCATACTTCCGCGCAGACGCCGCACGTTTTGGCATGAAGCGGCGAACCGCTCAGCATAAAATTCGCGCTGGTCTGGCACATTTCCGCGCAGTTGATCATCAGGCGGAAATGGGTCGGCTCGGTGTGCTGCCCTCCTGCTTCCAAGCAATGCGTCATCGCTTCGCCGAGACAGACGCGGTGGCAGTTCAGGCATTCGTCAATGCACTGTTGCATAGACTGTTCGTTCATGGTTCTTTCTCCTTCATGGGATAAAAATTTGCTCTGCCGCATCGGGAACAGCAGAAGACTTTGCAGAGCAACCGGCGACAAAACATCCTCCCGGAATGCTGTGCCGCTTTCTATGGCAGCCGCGCTTACATTTTGCCGAAGCGCAGACGATAGAACACACTGAACCCGACGGGATTATTGCCGTATTGAGCAGTCAGCGCGGACGGGTATTGATAGAAATCCACGCTTGCGCCTAATCCCTGCTCCACACTGCGGTTCTGCTGGAAGTTGTAGGTTCCGCCAAGACTGAATTTGTTGATCCGATAGTTTCCTGCGGGGACATCTACCAGTTCATCTTTGGCGACATTTTCCCACCGTCCAAAGCCTATCCAACGCCCGCGAGTATACGCCCCTTCGAGCAGAAGCGCGTCGGGATTGACCCCGCCTTTGATGTTTCTGCTATACGCCAGCAGTCCGGCGAAGTTGCCATTGGCGAACGCTTTGTTATATTGCGCCGAGAGAGTAACGCGGTGCTGATTACCCGGTTCGAGGGCTTCCGGGTTTTTGAGAAACGCATACGACGTTTGGAAACTCCAGTTTTTATTCGGGTTGAACGTGATGCGTCCCGCCGTCGAGTCGAAGCGCATGGCGTCGAAATCGTAACGATTCTCATTGGGTTCACGTCCCGTAAATTGGGACAATTCGAGTTTCCACTTGTCGCTGAATGTCATTCCCAATGTCGCCACGCCGAAGGTGATATGCGTCCCATCGAACCAGTGGTGCGTGATCGGTGCGGCAGGGTTGTCCCATGCCGACGGACGATGCTGGAATGCCGCCACTCCGATAGGAGGCTCACCAACGGGCGCGAAATAGAGAAACGCTCGATTGCGTTTGCCATCGCTCCCGCCGCCGATGGGAACGGAATATGAGGCGGCGACTTCCATAAAGAGATCGTGCGGGTGCTGCCGGTCTTTGAGCGGTTTTCCCAAATACGTTTCGCCCGTTTGGAAGAGATTGGGATAGCCATTGCCGCCAATGAGAAGCGGATCAGCGGAAACCATGCCGCGCAGTCCGAGAATGCCGCCGCCTGTTTCGCGCCGCGCCATGAACATATACTGCGTCGGCGTATAAAACTGCTGTTCGCCGCGCAGCCCGCCGGGATCGGTGTATGCCGCAAAGCCCATGCCCATCTGCATCGTTTGATAGCGTCCGAGCATTCCCATTCTGCCGTACATCGGAGACGATTCGGGCAGCCATGATGTGCCAGAGCCTTCGCGGTTCATGCTCCAATTGCCGAGCAGACCGGGCATCATCCCCATGTCCATTTCGGCAAGCGTCATCTGATTTGCGTCCATGCCCTGCCCGACGCGCCCATGCCCGCCATGCTGACCGTCGAGACACTGAGCGCAGATGCCGCGCTTCTTCTCGGTCGGCTTCGCGTCCATATCTTTGGCGAGATTTTTGCCACAGGGACAATAGCCTTCCTGGGCGCACTCATCGCAGCCGCCGTTGCCGACGCAACAGACGTAGCGTTGCTCTGCAAGCATCGTGCGTTTGGCGGTCGTCATCGCGTCCGTGTAGGCTTTGCGCTCCGGCGTCTCGGTCACGGCGTCCATCTTCATGCCCGCCATGTCATGCCCCTGATGATCCGACGAGAGAATTTTCAGGCTCTTGACATCCACTTTACCGAAGGCAGGAGTGCCTTTGCCGTTTTTCCATGCGCCATAACACTCGCCGCAGACACCTTTGCCCGCCGCAAGGTTTGCGCCGCAGTTGCAAGAGCCAACCGTTTTGGCGCAGGTGTCGCACCCGTCGGTTTTCGCTCCCACAGGCTTTGTCATACAGCACCCGTACTTGCCGTCTTTGGTCAGGCGCGTTTTGTAGGTGTCCATAGCCGTGCGTGCTTTTTTGAGATCAGCCGTCGCTTTGGTCGGCGTTTTAGGCTTGTCTTCATCATCGTGTGCCCATGCCGATCTCGGTATAGTCAACAGACTCAATGACAGGGCAAGCGTTGTCATAAGGCTGTTTCGCACCAATCTTTTCCAGTTCATCCGTTTATTATCCTTATCGGGCAAGTGGCTCCCTGCCCCTGACCATATTGCAAATTCAATCTCTCAAGCACCGTAAACAAAAACCACGCCGAAATGTGCTGCCGCTCCGAGCAAGGCAACGGCAGCCATCAGCGTCAGCCAATAGAGAGTGCCATTACGCTCACTGCCGGACTTCTGAAATCGGCGGCATTGCCATGCAGTCAATCCCATCAGCACGCCCATGAGGGAAATCCAAAGCCTGTGGAAGCGCATGGCATCACCTGCTCTTTTCAATAGACCTCTTGCAGAAGTCGGGTA
>CAZPZP010000510.1:0-3882 GCA_964591025.1 uncultured Chthonomonadaceae bacterium | reverse complement strand
TTTTCGTGTTCTTTCGTGGATCAGATTGGGATTGGTTTTTCTGTGTTCTGTTCCCTGTTCCCTCTCTTACGGTTCCAATTTACGGAGCAGAGCCGTGAGACGGTCGGGCGAGTCGCGGAGGAGGAGGGCGAGCTGCTTGCCGATGCGGACGAGATAGCCGAAATCGTTCTGCCGATGGGCGCACGCATGGCGCAGACACGCGGCGATCAGTTCGTCCGATTGGGAAGGCATGGGAGCAGAAAGAAGCGTTCGGAGAAAATCCGGTGTGTCGGTGATGGCGCAAACTTCGTCCTGAGTACAGTCCGTAACGAATCCATGCAGATGCGGCGGACACGGCGGCAAATGAGGACGGAATCGCCCGCCCGACGCATATCCGAGATGGATGGCGTGGAAGGTAGTAGCGATTAAGTCGAAGATTTGGGGTTGCTGCTGGCGCAGGGCGGCTTCTGGCAGTCCATAGGCAGCGGCGCGGCGTCCGGGTTCGATGCTCCCTGTTTCCGCATGAACGACGACAGCATAGAGCGTTTCGTCGGGAACCGATCCGAGCAGTGCGGCTTGAGGGCGCGGCGTTGGATCACGAAAAGGATCGTTCTCTTCCTCTTCGGCAGTGGCTTGCGGCGTGGCTTGCGTTTGCCCCGTCGTCACTTTCACGAATGTTCCGAAGGCGGGCGGCTGATGCAGTAGTTCTTTGGGGCATTGCGCGACAAAGCCCGTTGTACTCGCCTCGATAATCTCTCCGATAGTTGCCATGATCATTATTTGGTGGGGCGGATACGGTTGGGGCTGCGTGTGTAATCGAAAGTGACTCGAAGGAGATTGGGATCGTGGGCGTCGGCATTGACTTGCCCGATCTTCACCGGAGCCGCTCCCGCGAATGTCTCATACAGTTCGATGGGATGCGCTTGGTGGAATATATCGCGAGTCTCACGATAGGCGGCGAGCGCAATCTTATCCATATACCACGGTTCAAGGCGCGACGGCAGCAAGAGCCGTATCGTCCCGTCGGGGCAAAATTTCAATCTGACTGCTAACTGAATGGCGTGATCGCGGTAACGCTGCTGAAACGACAGCGCGAACATCTGTTGGGCTTCGACATTATCGGCAGTGATATTTTTGCCGTAGCGCGTATGGAGACTGGAACGAATCGCGGCGGCGTCCGGTTGCCAGCGTGCCATTTCGTCGAGGCTTGCGACGTGCGGCGGCGAGTTCATCAGATAGAGATAGTATGTCGGCAGACAGAGAACCGTTGCGGTACAAGCGAGTATTCCACGTTTCATGCAAACCTCATTCTCCAATACATCTCGATTATCCTGCTTGACTTCCTCCCCTTTTACGAATGTCAACGCGCAAAGGTGTGCCTTTGTTTTCAAGACTGTCGATTCCGATATAGGAAGGAACGGCACAACTGCGTATGGCTTCGAGACGATGCTCCAACGACGGATAGTTCTGGAGAACTTCGTCGCTCAGTTTTAATCGGTGCAACGAGGTATTGAGAGTATGAATGCGCGTCAGGCTGCGGATGACGAGTTCCGGGTCGCCTGTCCACTGCCACCGCCAAACTGCTCGCTTCGCGCTCATCGTGCCGGGAGTTTTCAATGCCCGCACAAGAGGCAAATTCGCAGCAACGAGATTGGGACAGCAACAATTCATTTCGCTGGACTCTTGCAAGAGGTCTACTTTATCCGAAACTCGAAATTGCATCTGTGATCTCGGCAGCGTGTTCGACGGGAATGCACAGCAAATTGATGATCCCATAGCCGGACACAGGAGGCGGGAAACTTTCGGGTTTGCCGTCATGATGAAGCGCAGCGAACGAGTAAGAGGACGCACCGGCGATTTCGATGAACCAATGTGCCACATCTTCCGCTTTCCAGCCCATTTTCGGGGCGATCCGATAGTTGTATTCGAGCATGATAAACGGGCGGTCACGGAGAATAAGATTTCTTGCTCCGTGCAGCACGCTCAATTCATGCCCCTCAACGTCTATTTTGATGATGCCAACTTTGGGTAAAACGCCACTGTCTCGCAAAGTATCGAGTGTAATACAGGGCGTTTTGGTCTCTGTCCAGCCAATGCCGATATGCGTGTCGGTAGGGTTTGCCGAAGCATAATCGGAGTGTCCGGGTGCGTGGTAGAAGGTCAAAATTTCGTCGCGTTCACCGACAGCAACGGGAAGCAGACGCACCGTGCCGAAATGGTTGAGGGCGAAGGTCGCCGCCGCACGTTTTGCCGTCTCCTGTACCGGCTCGAACGCAAACACTGCCCGGTTTTCGTCACGCCGCGCTATCGCCCCACTAACAAGCCCCATATTTGCCCCGATATCGAGAAAGGCTCCGGGCAGAATGCCGACAATTTTCTGAAGCAGTTCGATCTGAAAGTCACGTTCATCAGGCAGGGCGATATGATCCACGGAGTAGCGATCCCGATGATCACCCAGAAAACTCACGCCATTACCAAGCATTCCGATAAAATAGGGCTTATCCACGTGAAAGAAACGACGCAGAAGCGGATAGAGTTTGCGAGGCGGAAAGCCGGTCTGTTTTGCCCGAATTTGCAGTAATTTCCAGAGCAGGGCGTAGCTGCCAATCTGCGGGCGAAACGCTGCGAGGTGTGCCGCAAATTCTGCCGCGCCCCAAACTTCGACGCTGCTGTTTGGAATAGTGTGAGATGTGGTCATTGCGAGTCCGGTGGCGGGGCAAGATAGCGCATGGTGGCGCAGTCTATGGGAGATTTCCAACCCTGCCGCACTCCCCGTAGAAACGAAATGACCCGCTGCCAGTTGGTTGGACGCTGAAACGTCACGGTGGCAACGATGCTGGGGAAAAACGCATAGCAGAAAAATTCGTAGAGCAGGAGCGGAATCACTTCGCGCCGCCCACACTTGAGCGGCTTGATATAGGCGGCTCCGATGCCGATGAATGCCCGATGCGTCAGGCGGCGGCTCTGTTCCCATGTGCGGAATCCATAATGCAGTACGGTGCTGTGCGGAGTCTCGTAGAGATGCCAGCCGTTGAGCAGACAGCGAACGGTCATATCGCCGTCCACACAGGCGAAAAACTTGCCGCCGGGTCCGAGTTCGGGGTCGAAGCCGCCTATCTGCTGAATGGTTTCGCGCCGCACCGCCATATTCGCCCCAATCCCTCGCGCCCGCAGTTTTTGCTTCAATGTTGTGCAGAGAGTCTCTTGAGGCACTTTGTACGCCGGAATATAGCCTTTTTCGGGGTCATAGTCCACGGCGATTACGTTGCCATAGGTCACGGCGACTTGAGGATATTTCTCAAAAACGGCAAGGTGGGCATTGAGCCAGTCGGGTTCCGCTTTGCAGTCATCATCGGTGATAGCAACAACGTCGCCGCGTGCCTCCTGCATTCCGAGATTGAGCGCGACGCCTTTGCCTTTGGTGGTCGAGCGCAGATAACGCAGACGTGAGTCGTGTCGGAAAGGAGCCAGAGCCTCCTCGGTACGGTTGTCGTCGCTTTGGTCAATGACGATCAGTTCGCACGCGGGGCTTTCGTCACTGAGAATGCTTTGGACAGTTTCGACAACGGAATCGCCGCGCCCGCTCGTGCAGACAAGAACAGAGACCGCCAACGACGACGCGAGAGCGTCCGAGGGCGTCCTTTGGAGAGCATGATCTGCAATTGCGTCAGTCGCGGGTGGCTGCATGAAAAAATCTATCCGGTTCTGCATCGAAACCGAATCCTCAGTTCTATTATGCGGTGTTTTTCGGGATTTTTTCAGGGCAAACACCGCAAACCGTGTAAAATCTCTCAAGACGCTCTATAAAATGTTGTTTTTTCCTGTTCGGCAGTACTGTGCCGTGACTTCTCTCTTGAGAAACGTCGGTAGATCATTCTCTCCCCAATACGGTGTTCGACACAA
>CAZPZP010000509.1:0-3886 GCA_964591025.1 uncultured Chthonomonadaceae bacterium | reverse complement strand
CAGGGTGACAGGAAACCGAACTCAGCGTTTGTACTCGCCGCGATGGGGTTCAGGGTTGGTTTCGAGGGTGTCTTTGCTGACGCGCACACTCACGGCAAGCGTCGTCGCCGTTGCGCCGCGATACAGACCGCGCACCGGAGGAACATCGCCATAATCGCGCCCGTAGTGGACTTTGACGTAGTAATCGTTGGTGAGGATATTGTTTGTCGGGTCGAAACCGTGCCAGCGTTCGTCAGGAAGAAGGCACTCCACCCAAGCGTGCATGGCATCGCCGCCAACCAAAGTGCGCGTATGGTTTTGCATATCGGCGTCCGCTTCCGGTTCCGACTTTTCGCCCGTGTAGAGATAGCCGCTCACATACCGCGCCGGAATTCCCTGCCGCCGACATACCGCCAGCATGAGATGAGCAAAATCCTGACAGACGCCCGCGTTGTTCTCCAGAAATTGGGTCAGCGTGGTATTGACGTGCGTAGCTCCCGGACGATATTGGCAGACGCGATACAACACACGAGTTAAGCCGATAAGAAACGACGCGGTACTGCCGCCCGTCTGTTTGAGAGCGACTCCGGCAATTCGATCCGCTTCGGGAATCAGAGGCACGCGCTCTGTGGGCATGAGGTATTCGGCATAGTCCTGCCGAATGCGGTCTTGGGCATAAAAGCGGCGATCATTTTCGAGGAGCTGTAAGCCATCGAAAGGGTTGTGGCGATAAGTGACGACGAGCGACTCGGCGAGTATCGTTAATTCGTTGTGCGGCGCATGATGATTGAAGTGGTGGACGCGCCCTGTCGGAAGGTCGTAGGCGAAGGTTGGAGCAGACGGCGCAACGGTGAGACGAAAATCGAGACAGGCTTGATCGTCGTCGGAGAGCGGCATCAGGCGCAGTTCGTTGTGACTTTGCCGTACCGGAAACGGGTAGACGTAATGCGTCGTGTGAATGGCTCGCAGGCGCATAATTGTATTGGTGACTCAGGCAGATACCACCTCCCCTAACCCCTCCTTGTAAAGAAGGGGATCCGAAAACACTCCTTCTCTTTACGAAGGGGAGGGTTAAGAAGGGGTCAGTACTGCAAATAGGTTCGGGCAATGGCGTGACCGACATTGGCGCAGCGGCTCTGCACGCTGTCGAGATACTCATGCAGCCCGTTGACGATAATCTCATCGGCACGCGCATAGGTCAAATCGGCAAGCAACCGCCCCGCTTGCCGCTCCGGTTCTGTTGTCGGCTCGCTCTTGGTATTGCCGCTGATTCGGCGCAAGCACCCTTCGACGCGCCGGATACAATGTAGCACGGATGCCGGAAAACTCGGATTGAGAACCAGAAATTCGACCACTTTGGCGGGGCGAATATCGCGATAGGTTTTACGGTACATCTCGAACGCGCTGACCGATTTCAAGACCGCGATCCAGCCGTGGACATCGAGCGGACCGCCGACGCCGAGCGGATGCGGCATCCCTTCGCCGTTGATTCGCCCTTCAGCACGCGGCATCGAGTAAACCGGGAGCAGGTCATGGTACTTCACATCAAGCAGGCGGGCAGTTTGTCCGCCGCGCTCCAGAAACCGCCCGGAGTCGAGCCAGTCTCGCGTTTCGCTCATCATCATGGTACGGTTCAGTATGCCTTGAAATAAGTGCGAGGCGTCTTTGACCACTTGCAAAAACTCATGTGGTCCGTTCTCCATAATGCGATCTACGTCCCACTGCCGAAGGCGCAAGAAGGAGATATTGAGGGTTTCCCACATTTCGGAGGCGATCTGCTCACGGATCGAGCGGGCGTTTTCGCGGGCGTGTGTCCATGCTGAGAACAGCGAATTGCCGTTTTCGGTATCGAACAGGAAAAAGTGCAGCACGTCGCGATCATTTACGGTTCCATAGCGACGCGCATAATCCGCCGCACTGCCCGAAATGGCGAGAATGGAATGCCACTGCATGGGACTGAGTTCTTCGCTGTCTTTATCGTTGGCGAACGGGAACGTGGTTTCCAGTGCCGCGTGATAATGAACGTCTATTGCCCGTGCGGTTGCTTCGGCGCGTTCCACATAGCGACCAATCCAGAAACAGGAGCTGGCATCACGACTAAGCATTGCTTGGTTCTCCTTCGTCGGCAGGGTCATTGGGATGTTGAGGCGTTGGGGCATTATCACTGCCGAGGGTTTGGGACATAGTGCCGAGGGTTTGCTTCATGCCGCTGCCCATTGTCTGCCTCATCCCACCGCCGCTTGGTTCCCCTTCTGTCTGCATTGTCCTGTCCCCTGTCCCTTGTTCTCTGTTCCCTCTGTTGTTTCCTAAACTTTGGCGCATTGCGTTCATGCTTTGCGTCATTCCGTTTTCGGGAGCGAGAACCCATGTGTCTTTGCTGCCGCCGCCCTGCGAGGAGTTGACGACATAGGAGCCTTTTTTGAGTGCGACGCGGGTCAATGCGCCGGGAATGAGGGTCATTTCGGTTTTGCCGCAGAGGAGGTAGGGGCGCAGGTCTACGTGCCGCCCTTCGAAATTGCCGTCACAGAAGGCGGGCGCACGCGAGAGTTGGATGAGCGGCTGGGCGATATAGTTGCGCGGGTCGGCTTTGATTTTGTCGGCAAAGTCTGCGCGCTCTTCCGCAGTGGATTGGTGTCCCATGAGCATTCCGTAGCCGCCGGATTCGTTGGCGGCTTTGACAACGAGTTTGTCCAGATTTTCGAGAATATAGGAGAGGGATTTCGGCTCCCATGCGAGATAGGTTTCGACATTGGGAAGTATTGCGTCTTCGTCGAGATAGTACTTGATGATGCGCGGCACATAGGCGTAGATCACTTTGTCGTCGGCGACTCCGGTTCCGATGGAGTTTGCCAATGCGACGTTGCCCGCCCGATACGCATTGACCAAGCCTGCCGCGCCCAATCGTGAATCGCCCCGAAACACGAGCGGATCGAGAAAGTCATCGTCTACGCGGCGATAGATGACGTCGATCCGTTCCGGTCCTTTGGTGGTTTTGGCGTAGACGATGTTGTCATCTACGAAGAGATCGCGCCCTTCGACGAGTTCGATTCCCAGCTGCTGTGCGAGGTAGGCGTGTTCGAAATAGGCACTGTTGTAGACGCCGGGAGTGAGCAGAACGACTTTGGGGTTCTCTTCGCGTCCTTCGGGGGCGAGTTCGCAGAGGTTATGAAGGAGTTGGGTTGTATAGTGATCTACGGGGCGAACGGGCAGGTCACGAAATAATGCGGGCAGAATACGGGTGAGGATAATTCGATTTTCGAGGACATAGGAGACACCGGACGGTGTGCGGAGATTGTCCTCCAGTACGCAGTAGGTTCCGGCATGGTCGCGGATGAGGTCTGTGCCGCAGATGTGGACGTAGACGCCGCCGGGGGGATCGGCTCCGATGAATTCGGGGCGAAAATGCACGGCATTGACGATGAGTTCACGCGGAATGATGCCGTCTTTGCAGATTTTCTGGTCGTGATAGATGTCGTAAAGGAAGAGATTGAGTGCTTTGAGTCGCTGCATCAAGCCGCGCTCGATCTGATCCCACTCGTCGGCGGGAATGATGCGCGGAATGAGGTCGAAGGGCCAAGGCTTTTCGACGCCCCGCGAGTCGCCATAGACCGCAAACGTGATGCCTTGATTGACAAGAGTCACGTCGGCGAGCGTACAGCGTCGGCGGTATTCTTCGACCGGCATCGCGCTAAGGCGTTGATGGAGTTTGCGATAATGCGGGCGGGGCTGTCCGTCTGCCGTGTGCATTTCGTCAAAAAACTGTTCGGTTTGGTAGTCGTCAAAGAGAGCCATCGGAGCGGCGTTACCCTCGGCAAGTTGTGTTTGCGGCGCGTCATAGAGCCGCAGAGTGTGTTTGGTTCGGGGAATGTTGAGGCATCACTGCCTATCCTCTCATTATATCGCGAGT
>CAZPZP010000508.1:0-3887 GCA_964591025.1 uncultured Chthonomonadaceae bacterium | reverse complement strand
GGCGTTCGCGTCGTTTCCGAAACCATCACGCACGTTCAATCTGCCTCCGTCGGCATCTATTACGGAGCCGGGTCGCGGGACGAAACCGACGCCCTGCGCGGCATCTCGCACTTCATTGAACACATGATGTTCAAAGGGACAAAGAAGCGTACCGCCCGCGAAATCGCCGACTCTATCGAGTCACGCGGCGGACATCTCAACGCCTTCACGACGAAAGAAAACACCTGCTATGAAGCGCGAATCCTTGCCGAAGATTTGCCGCTCGCCATGGACGTTCTGACCGATATGCTGCGCGAATCGCTGTTCGATAAAGACGAAATGGAGCGCGAAAAACGGGTTGTTCTCGAAGAGATCAAGATGTACGAGGACACGCCCGAAGAGATGGTTCACGACGTTTTCGAGCAAACCCTGTTCCCGTCGCACCCGCTCGGTCAGCCGATCATCGGCTATGAAAAGACCGTTTCCGCTATGTCCCGCGAAGATATTGTCGGCTATATCGGAACGCAATATCGCCCTGACCGTATCATCGTTTCCGCCGCCGGAAATCTCGATCACGACGAACTGGTAGCAATGACCGCCAAAGCGTTCAGCGATTTAGACGGAACCGCTCCCGTGCGTGAACAACAAATCCCAATAGCGTCCGGCGAAAGCAAGCAGATGGGCAAACGCGACATCGAACAAGTCCATTTCTGCTACGGCGCGGCGGGCTACGCCAAAACCGACAAACGCCGCTATCCCTTGATGATCCTGAACAATGTTTTGGGCGGCAACATGAGTTCGCGCCTGTTCCAAGAGATTCGGGAGAAGCGCGGTTTGGCATATTCCATTGGTTCCTATCCGCGTGCCTATCTCGACGGCGGTTTTTTCTGCGTCTACGGCGGAACCTCACCGGATACCTATCAGCAGGTTCTCGAACTGACTCAGATCGAGTTCGACAAGGTTCTCAAAGACGGCATCACCGATGACGAACTCAACAAAGCGATCACGCAGGTTCGGGGCGCGTTGGTTCTCGGCTTGGAGAGCATGAACTCGCGAATGCACCGCTACGGCGATTCGATTTTGACCTATGGGCGTGTGATTCCCATTTCCGAGATTATGGCGGAGTTCGAGGCGGTTACTCATGAGAAAATCAACGCGACGGCGCACGAGATTTTGGGTTCCGACAAGAAAACCCTGACCGCTATCGGGGCGTTCGAGACAGAGGAAGCCGCGTAGATGATCAAGGTTGCAGTCTGTGGAGCGGCGGGGCGCATGGGACGCGAAGTGGTTGCGGCAATCGCGGCGGCTGACGGGATGGAGGTTGTCGCGGCGATAGACCATCATCAGATTGGTGAGGACGCCGGAACTGTTGCCGGAATTTCCGCACTCAGTGTCCTGATTGAAAATGATCTCGAAGCGGCGATAGGGCGTACCTTGCCGCAAGTTCTGGTGGATTTCACGCTTCCGGCGAGTGTCATGGCGAACGTCGAACTCGCCATCGCGTTCGGCATTTCGCCTGTTATCGGCACAACGGGACTTTCCCGCGAAAACCTTCACAAACTCGACAAGCAAGCCCGCATGAAAGAGATTGGGGCGTTCGTCGCTCCGAACTTCGCTATCGGGGCTGTTCTCATGATGCAGTTTGCGGCACAGGCGGCAAAATATCTGCCCGATGTGGAGATCATCGAACTCCATCACGAAAAGAAACTCGATTCGCCGTCCGGGACTGCCCTGCTTACCGCGCAAAAGATCGCCCATGCCCGCACCGAAGCCGGAGCCTCGCCGCGTCCTCTGCCAACCGAAGGCTTGATTGAAAAAGCAGCGCACGCACGCGGCGCACGCGAAGACGTAACGGGCGATGTGCCGATTCATAGCGTGCGTCTGCCGGGATTTGTCGCGCACCAAGAGGTCATTTTTGGTGGTACAGACGAGGTTCTGACACTGCGTCACGACTCGATGCACCGACGTTCGTTCATGCCGGGCGTAGTACTGGCAGTCCGCAAAGTTCGCCAACTCAACGGCTTGGTGATAGGTCTTGAAAATTTGCTCTGAGTAATTCCGACGAGAGAGGGCGAAAAAGGGTTTGGTGCGTGCCATAATAGATATGGTGAACAAAACGAATACTTCCCTTAGATAACTCATAGAACGAACCATGTCTCAATCTAATTCCTCTGAACCTTATCTCTCTTTAGGCGCGATACCCGTCGGTCTTGGACCGGAAGGCATTGCGCTGGCTCCTGACTTGCGGCGCGGCTTTGTCGCCTGCGCCCGTAGCAACAGCGTGACTGTTTTCGATATGGATTCCCTCACAGTCATTGGCGAAGTGCCTGTCGGCAAAGAACCCATTGGACTCGTTTATGATCACATCAGCAAGCGCGTTTTCACCTCGGATGCGCGTTCCGACCTCGTCAGTGTGATTGATGCGACCACGCTGGAAGTCATCGGGCAGGTTCCCGTGCAATCGTATCCGGCGGGCATCGGCATCTATTCCGAAAAGCGGAAAGTCTATTGCGGCAACACGGGCGCAAATACCGTCAGCGTGATTGACGCCGATAC
The DNA here is from genome assembly GCA_964591025.1 of uncultured Chthonomonadaceae bacterium. GTDB lineage: Bacteria > Armatimonadota > Chthonomonadetes > Chthonomonadales > Chthonomonadaceae > CAZPZP01. The sequence continues at coordinate 1,352 of CAZPZP010000508.1, read as the reverse complement.
GCTGGAAGTGCTGGCTGTCACCGAAGCAAAGCGGGCAGCGGGCAGTCTCGGAGCCAATCACGCCCGCAATGAGGTTTACTGCGTCAACTTCGGAGACGCCTCGATCTCTATCATTGACGGCACGACCAACGCGGTCACGGGAGAAATTGCCGTTGATTATGCTCCCTGCAAAATCGCCATAGACCCGACACGAGATCGCGCCTATGTCGCTAATTCCCTTGTCAGCACCGTCTCCGTGATCGATCTCAATCGTAGAGAAGTGATCGCCACTCTTCCGGTGGAACGCGCTCCTGTGGGCATGGCAACCGGAAAGCAAGGCACACATCTCTACGCCGCCAATCGCGGCACGGGCAATATCAGCATTATCGATCAGGCGTCAGGCAAAGAGTGGGCGCGGGTTCCTGTCGGCGAGGCTCCGGGCGATCTTGCGGTAGATGAAGAGACCAGCACCGTTTTTGTCTCCAACGCGGGAAGCAATTCGGTCAGCGTCTTCCGCGATACGCTTACAACAAAACCCGCAACCCTGCCGAAAACCGCACGCCATCCCCTCATCGGACAACCCGTCCCTGAGTTCGCACTGCCGGATATGGTGACCGGAAAAATACGGACTTCGGCGGAATGGCAGGGCAAAAATTATATTATCAATATGTTCGCGAGTTGGTGAGGACCGTGCAATGCGGAGGCTCCGCTGCTCGAAGAGGTTGTTCGCCGTGCGAAAAGTCACGGCTTAGAAGTGGTCATGATCAATGTGTGGGAACACGTCAACCCGGAAGACGAAGCGAAACACTTCTGCTCGATTCATAAACTTGTCTGCCCGGTTCTGCTCGACGAGGAAGGCGAATATATGAGGCGGTTGGGTCTGCGCGGCGTTCCCATCAATATCGTGGTCAACAAAAAGGGAATTGTCAAAGCGGTAGGAATGACAACGCCGGACGAGGTACGCGCCACCCTGACCAAATTGCTGCTGCCCTTCGGTTAAGAGGAAAGAGAAATGTCCGCACCTGTTCTTGAATTGGAAGGAACCGCCGCCGAAATCCGCGCTCAATTGCCCGAATTCTCCGGTCAGCGTCTTCATGTGACGATTCGCCCTGTGACCCCTGAACCTGCTGAAGAAGACGAAGGCGGACAGGCATGGATGGCAGGTATTTCCCGCGAATGGGAAGCCGATTGGCTCGATCCGCGTGAGGACATCTATTCGCTCGAAGACGGAGAACCCCTCCATGCAGCGCGGTGAAATCTATCTGGCAAGTTTTCCCTTCGGGAATGCACAGGGCATGAAATTGCGTCCTGTTCTTCTATTAGACCTCTTGCATAAGTCGGGTACAAGAACGTACCCGACTCAAAAACAGCCG
>CAZPZP010000507.1:0-3889 GCA_964591025.1 uncultured Chthonomonadaceae bacterium | reverse complement strand
GACTATGAACGCAGTCGCGCAGAAGACTGAGTATTCATAACTCACCTCTCGCAGCAGGTACTGAAAGTACCCGGCAAGAAAGTACAAGCGTCTTTCAGGCGCAAAACTCAGGGAAGGGTGCATCTGAAAGACGCTTGTTTTTTTCAGACGGGGGTTTTCAACCTCCGGTGCGAGAGGTGAGTTAGTAAGGGAGAGTGTGAGAGTGGCAGGACGAATCGGCACAGTCTTGAAATACGCGCTGTTGAGCCTCTATCTGATCATCGTGATTTTTCCGATGGTTTGGGTGCTGTATACCAGTGCAAAGAGTACGCAGGAAATCTACAGCAGTCCTTTCGGGTTGCCGCGTGCCATCACGTCGCCGTCCGCCAAAACCCTGCAGCCGCTCCGTGACAACTATCGCAAGGCGTGGGTCGAGAGCAAATTCAGCCGCTATTTTGTCAACAGTCTCAAGGTCGTCAGCATCAGCCTTGTCCTGATTTTGCTGTTGGGGAGTATGGCGGCGTATGTGCTGGCGCGGTTCGAGTTTCGGGGCAATCGGCTGATCTATTATGTGTTCCTGAGCGGAATGCTGATTCCGATGCAGTTAATCCTGATTCCGCTGTTCTTCCAGTTTTCGGACTTGGGCGAGGCAATGACGCGCTGGTTCGCGCCGTCGTTCCGCGCTCTCGGCATGGGCGATGTGACCGTTTCCCTGCATGATTCGCACTTCGGGCTGATCGTCATCTATGTCGCGGCGAGTCTGCCGTTCACCGTCTTTACCCTCACCGCGTTCTTCCGCACTCTCCCGAATGAAGTCCGTGAGGCGTCACAGATGGACGGGGCGAGCGAATACCGCACCTTTTTTCGGGTCATGATGCCGCTCGCCAAACCCGGCTTGGTGACCGTCGCGATTTTCAACTTCCTCGGCTTGTGGAACGAATATCTGTTCGGCTTGGTGTTCCTCAACTCCGACGCCCTCAAAACCCTGCCGCTCGGCTTGGCGAGTATCAGTCTGCAAGCGCAGTACAAATCGGATTTCGGCTTGATGTTCGCGGGCTTGGTGATTGCCATGCTTCCCACCCTCATCGTCTATCTCATCTTGCAGGAAAAACTCACGAAGGGAATTACTGTCGGAGCCATCAAAGGCTGAGGCAGAATTCCGTTGTTCCAAGGCAGGGCAAATGGCTTCCTGAAAATTGGGACGCATCAATCAAATTCCCCGCAAAAATTTACACAATCTTAACAAAAAACTCTTGACAAGCACAATTGAAATCATTTATAGTTGCACTACCCGACACTTTTTATGTAGACGCACATTTGACTACTCTTCCCCTACGTAAGCGACCTCAACGGCAATATGGAGAGTGACGGCGTGCGAACCAACACATGGGACAGCCAGAACCGCCTTGTGCAATGTGTCAAGGGCGGAACCACGACGGCGTTCCAGTACATGGGCGGCAAAGTTCTGCTGGAGAAGCAGGGCAGCACGACGACGGCGACCTACACTTACGGCAACGCCCTGGTTCGCAAGGACAGCGAGGTTCCGCTCTACGATGGGACAGGAACATCAGCGAACGGTCACCAACGGCAGTCAAACGGTCACTGGAACCATCAACTACGACAGTTTCGGCAATACGGCGGGAAGCACAGGGAGCAGTACGAGTGCCTATCTGTACGGCGCGACGAGCGGTTACCGAACCGAGGGCGATGCGGGACTGAGCCATGTGGGAGCCAGATACTACGATGCCCAAGTGGGGCGGTTCATCACCCGTGACACGGTGTTAAGCGAGCATTTCTATCTGTACTGCGACCATGACCCCGTCAACTACACTGATCCCAGCGGACATACCAAAACCGATGCTTATGGCTGGATTTTAGAGGGTAACTTCGAAATGATTTGGTATCCTGAGCCTAGTAACATCATAAATCCCATAACGGGCTTACCCTACGAAGAAACTCGAACAGAGATTTGGATAGGCGGTTGGCTCATCAATGATACATGGGATTCACATCCTACTCCACGCAAACCCGGTAAAGATTGGGGGGGCGGTTTCGGCGGAGGTGCGAAACTTAGTCCAGAAAAAGATACTACCTACGGGTATGGATACTTCTGGGGGAAATTCTGACATTCGTACCTATACAGTAGTCTGAAAACTACGCTCAGTAGAGGTGGCTATGCCACCTCTACAACACAATACTAATTTCGAACAAAAGATTGCGAGATAATGACTATGTACATCCGACAGTACTTTACTACCTGGATCGCGGTAATAACTTTGTTGTTAGCCATATCTTGTGTTGCTCAGGCTCAAGAAGTGGGACTCATTTTATCTACAAAAATGAAATATGATCCAATCCTATTTCCTCAACCCCGAATTGCAGCGAGCCTTAACGGTAAAAGTACAGGTGATGTGCTTCTTGACACAGGATTAAGTATACCGTTGCTGATCGATAAACGTGTAGCGGATTTATCAAATATAGAATACACTCAAAATACTATAATACTCAACGACAAGGTTGTCGCAAGATATGTCAAAACCGTCAAACTACGACTACAAGTTTGGTTGCCGGATAAATCTGAAGGATCGTATACAATGACAGTAGAAAATGCTGCTGTCTGCGATTTTAATGCTGTTCCTGCACTGGCGAAATCCGATGCCATGTGTATTTTTGGTTCAGCATTCACTCAAGGAACCCCAATCCGTCTCAACTTCACGGACAAAACCTTTGATTTCTATGTAGACGGCAAGCAACCAGAACCAACAAAAAACGCATGGATACTGCCGTTTGAAGAAGAGAACAATTTGCTTTTTATCCGGCTTACGCTCGGCGGGACTCCGATTAAGTTTTTGCTCGATACGGGAAGTGTCATCACGCAGGCAGCACCGGAAGTCCTCAAAGCAGCCGAGACCATTCCCCTGCCCGGAGCAGTGAAAGTCATCGGACTTTCCGGGATTCAAGAGATGCAGGAAGTGATGCTTCCTCAGTGGAAGTGGAATGACAAGCAAATTCTTGAGAACGTCGTTTTCTTTGGCGGCAGGGAAATTTCCAATCTCGGAATGAACGTGTTAGGGCGGTTCAACATCATTTTTGGCTACCGTGACAACGTCGTCATTTTGGAGCCAAGGCAGGATATTTCTCCTGAAAGTCTCCTGCCCGCCATCCAAGTCATCACCATCAAGCAGGAAAAAAACACTGTCCTTGTGGAGTCTGTTCTCAAAACCAGCGCGGCGGAAGGCAGCGGAGTAAAGAGCGGAGACCGTTTGCTTTCCATTGACGGAATCGCCATCAAAAAAACTCTTGGCGGAAGTGTACAAACTCAGTTAAACGGGTCGGGCAATTCTGACGCGGTATTGGTAGTCCAAAGAGGCGATCAAAAACTTACCTTGCGCTACAAACGGTATCCTGTTTCTTTCTTCTCTTTATCCGCACTCTTCGGACTCCACATCGAGTGGACAAAGGAAGGATATTTGACAGTTTTGGCTGTCAGAAAAGGCAGTCCCGCAGAAAAGACAGGCATTAACGTTGGGGATCAGGTGGTTTCCATTAATGGTATTGAATCGCCCAATGAAAAAATCCTCGAACATTTTGGCAGTAAACAAAAGACTGTTGAAGTCAAACTAAAAAGAAAAGGGACAGACAAAATGGACACGGTGACACTGTCAAAGTAACCTGGTAACATCGGACGCTTGCGGGAGAGACAAAGTATATCGCGGTCAAGTTGGAGAAGATGAGCATTGGCTCGTTCACATTTACCGATTTCGAGGCGACGTACAATGATAAAGAAAATGCCGCCGGATTGACAACCAACTGCGGGGACGAGCGGGACGACAGGGCGATCCGGGGGAGAGCAAGTTCTTCGCTTCGGAACACAAGTCACGCCACTACAACGCAAAGCAACGCCAAGAAC
>CAZPZP010000506.1:0-3892 GCA_964591025.1 uncultured Chthonomonadaceae bacterium | reverse complement strand
TCGAACTCCATTCGCTGCGGAATGCCGTCGGCGAATCCTTTAATCTCCTTGCCACCCTCGTCGAGGATTCGCGCCGCACCCGGAATAGTCAGTCCAAAGTCCACTTCGTCCCACACTTCGGCGAGTTCGTTCATCTCATTCGCCATTTTACAATCCCACAAGTCGATTCCGTGTTCGTCGCCTTCAGGCGTGCCGTCGAACATATTGTCGAGTTCATCCATTTGTTCGGCGTTCGCTTCGCCAATACCGACCACGATAAACTTGCAGTTTTTGCGTGTCCCGGCGACGATTTCCTTCCCCGCCCGCAAAGCCAACGCCTTGATCGCGTCTAAATCTTCAATCATGCCATCCGTGATAAATAGCAGAACCGTCCATTTTGCCTCGCGAAACTCACTCAGATAGTAATCGAGCGCGGGAACAAGTTTGGTTCCGGTTCCCCAAACTTTCTGTACGGGACCGTTGACCGGCATGGTTTCGGAACTTGCCGCCGTCACGCTTCCTATCAGTTCGATGTCCATTCCCCCTGTTCCCAACGCCCAATAGATCGGCAGAACCGTGCCATCACCCGTAAAAGGCGCGATATAGCCGCAGAGTTGGCGCACAACAGGTTCCATCATATTCTGCCCTTTGCGGAACATGGGAGGAAGGTGCGCGGCAAAATTCTTCATCATGGACGCCGAGCCGTCAATGGCAATACCTGCCCGCATCTCTTCGAGACGCTGCTCCAAGCGGATGTAAATCTCGACTTTTTTCGTGCCGCCTTCCGGGTCATAAACATTGACCTTACCGAACAGCGGGCTTCCTTTGGCGATGCTCATCTTTGTCTCTCCTCACGGAATAATGGAATATCGGGGATTCATCCCCGCATTTACGCATTTGCGACTGCGGGTTGAGGAACGGCTGCCCCTGCCCCTTTACTGCCAGAGTTCATGCGGCTGATCCAGCGGCTGATTTCCCCGATCCAAAGTACTAACGACGTGGCGGCGATAATTTTTAGCCACATCATCAAATCCAGCGGAACCACGCGGAATACATCGCCGCCAAAAGTCACAATCAGGATTTGCCCCACAAAAATCGCCATCGCGATAATCAGAAACAGCGGATTTTCCGAGAGATTATCGAACGCCGACTTGTTACTGCCGAGCGTTTTGGCGTTGAACTGATTCCAGAATTGGAGCATCACGAAGACCGTAAAAAAGACGGTCAGCTGCTGTGCTTGAGTGACGCCGGGAATCGGAAATTTCAGCATGATGATGAACAGCACCAAGAACAGCAGCCCAACGCCGAAAATAGCCTTCGCCATCGGCGGCGTCACAATGAAGTCGTCTGATTTACGCGGCTTATTGTTCATGACTGCCGGATCGGACGGTTCTGTTGCCAGTGCCAACGCCGCAAACGTATCCATGATGAGATTGATCCACAGCATTTGGATCACGGTTAGCGGCAGGTCTACGCCGATAAACGGACCCACCAGCGCAATACCGCACGCCGCCACATTGATCGTCAGTTGGAACAAAATAAATTTCTGGATATTGCTGTAAAGCGAACGCCCCCATCGAACCGCCGTCGCAATACTGCCGAACGAATCGTCCAAAATAATGATGTCGCTTGCTTCTTTAGCAACTGCCGACCCGCTTTTGCCCATCGCCAGCCCGACGCGAGCGGCGTTCAAGGCGGGCGCGTCGTTCGTACCGTCGCCCGTCACCGCGACAACCGCGCCTTGCTCTTCCAGCAGGTTGACCATCCGCATTTTGTGTCCGGGTTTGGCGCGTGCCAGAACTTTGATCGTATGCACGACCTTTCCCGCTTCCTCGTCGGAGAGTGCGGCAAAATCCTCACCCAACAGAACGTCGCCGTCTTTGATGCCATCGGGAAACAAACCAATTTGCCGCCCGATCTCTTTGGCGGTCACGGGACTGTCGCCCGTGACGATTTTCACATGAATCCCAGCGTTGATACAGCGGCTGACCGCATCGGGAACATCGGGGCGAATCGGGTCTTCGAGTGCGGCGAACCCGATCCAAGTCAGGTCACGCACTTCGGCAAGCACAGCGTCTTTGCCGATTGTCGCATCGGGCAAATCGCGATATGCCATAGCAATCGTTCGCATACCGCGCTCTTGTGCCGATTGCAGAGCGTTCAGAATCGCCGTTGTATTGTTCAAGGGCGCGATGATGCCTTCGGGGTTTTGCTGTGAAACCGTATAGTTCAGCAGGATTTCCGGTGCGCCCTTGACGTGCAGACGCAAACCGTTCGGGGTTTGAATCACTGTCGCCATGAGTTTGCGCTCCGTGCTGAACGGCAGTTGCGCCACAGTCTGCATGGTTTCGCGCAGTTCGTGCGCCGAATGCCCGTGATCCATGAGATACAGCGCGAGTCCGCCTTCTGTCGGATTGCCCAAAATCGCAATGGTTCCATCCTCTTTTTTGCCGAGATGCACCAGCGAGTTGGCGGCGATACTCTCGACAAGCAGTGCAGAAGGCGGCGACGTTTTGTCCACAACCGCTGCCGTTTCGCCAAACGCGAGCGTCTGCACTTTCATCTCGTTTTGGGTCAGCGTGCCGGTTTTGTCCGAGCAGATGTGGGTGGCAGCACCAATGGTTTCACAGGCGTTCATTTTTCGCACAAGACAGTTTGCCGCCGTCATTTTTCGCATACTGTAGGCGAGACTCAGCGTCACGCTCATCGCCAGTCCTTCGGGAACGGCAACCACAATAATGGTCACGGCGATCATAAAGAAATTCAGGAATGACGAAATCACGGGAGGTGTCAGCCAAGTGGCGGGCTGTGAGCCGATCTGCTTCATCGCGATCAGAATGACTAACCCGACCACTCCGATTATCAAACCGCCGCCAATCGCCCGCAGCCACGTTTTACCGCCGTCCTCCATCCAGCCGGGTGGTTCCTTCTCATTTCCTGTCAACTCGAAGAAATCATAGAAGAGCGGAACCCAAATCGGGATCAGCATCACGGCAACTGCGACGCCGAGAACACTTGCGACCAGCCATTCGGACGCAGAAAGAGCGAGAGTCCCCGTGATGGAACCGCGCACGACCAGCGCGAAAAAGGTGACAGCGGCAATGCCGAAGCCAATCACGCCGATCCATTTCGAGAGTTTCTCCAGCTGCTGATTGAGCGGAGAATCGTTGTCGTCCTCCATTCGCACTTCCAGATTGATCTCGCCCATTTGGGTTTTGTCGCCGACCTGCATCACCTGATACTGCCCATGACCGTCAATGACCATACTCCCGCGCAGGAGAGCCTCGGCGGCATATGCGGCTTCCGCATCGGCGGAGCCGCCCGTTCCGGGCGGAAACTTCACGGCGGACTTTTCGCCGGTAAACATCGACTCGTTGACTTCCAGTGAAACGGCAGTGAGCAGTGTGCCGTCTGCCGGAATCTCTTCGCCTTGACTGAGTGAAATGAGGTCGCCGACAACAATGTCTCTTTTGGGAACGGTGACGAATTGCCCGTTGCGGCGCACTTTGACGGGGGTATCGTCGTTGGTTTTGACAAGAACATCGAATTCGCCTTCGGCACGGTGTTCATTATAATAGGCAAGTCCCGTTGCCAGCAGAACCGCGATGACAATGCCGACGCTTTCCGCATAGTGTCCATCACGAACACCGACGATAAACGACAGCACAGCGGCAATAATCAAAATGCGAATCACGGGGTCTTCGAACTTTGCCAGATAAAGTTTCCACCACGGGGCTTTAACGGCAGGGGTGATAACATTGATGCCATACTGCTCGCGGCTTCGTGCCACTTCGGCATCGTTCAATCCTAAATACTCTCCGGTCATTTGCGTCATATTAAATCCCTTAACCAGCAGGAAACATCAGGGCGGACTTTCTCTTCGCGTTTTGGGGAAGAGTGTCGTGCGTTCGTA
>CAZPZP010000505.1:0-3908 GCA_964591025.1 uncultured Chthonomonadaceae bacterium | reverse complement strand
GGTGGTGATCGTGGTCCTCGCCCTGATAATCGCGGTGGCACTGGCGGAGGCTTTGCAGGTGGTGGTGGCGGGGATCGCGGTCCTCGTCCCGACAATCGCGGAGGAGGTGGAGATCGTGGACCTCGCCCCGATAATCGCCCGCCTCGCGCTCCTCAAGCGGCGACAACCGAGTCGGCTCCGCAGGTAACTCCTGCCCCGCCGCCCCAGACGCCTTCGAGCGAATAGTTTCGGAGCGGCTCCCGTTGGTTGACCTATTTTTGGCAGTGTATCGCAATTGCGAGGGTACGACGTATTTGGAGGCAAGTGCCTCATTTGCCTTGACAGATACGCAAGCCGAAAAGTTGCCGACGGGGGCGACTCCCATAGAAGAGATTGATTTTCCTTGAGTCGGCGGAATGAATTCCTTCGCCGCAGCGTTCGTGTAGGGCGAGGCAAGCCGTCGCCCTTATGGACACTTCAAGGATTTTTATTGAGAGAGTATCCCGTCCGCTTCGTATTTGTTGCGAATGACGGTTGAGGAGAGATTGCTATGCTGATGCCTAAGCGCGTCAAACGCCGGAAACAACACCGGGGTCACCGACGCGGCAAAGCCTTGAGAGGCAACAAAGTGAGCTTCGGCGAATTCGGTCTGCAAGCACTGGAATCGTGCTGGATGACGGCAAACCAGATTGAGTCTGCACGCCGCGCCATGACCCGCTCCATTCGTCGCCAAGGCAAAATTTGGATTCGTATCTTCCCCGATAAGCCCTTCACCAAGAAGCCGGCAGAAACCCGCATGGGTTCCGGCAAGGGCGCACCGGAGGGTTGGGTCTGCGTTATCAAGCCCGGACGAATGCTGTTCGAGATGGCGGGTGTGAGTGAAGAAGTCGCTAAGGAAGCGATGCGTCTTGCCGCTCACAAACTGCCTATCAATACCAAATTCGTTAAGCGCGAAGCCAATGTCGCTATTGCCAGTGATAATAGCGACGATGACGACGATTACGATGACGGCGAAACCGAAGAGATAATCGAAGTGATCGATGCCGCAGACCTCGCAGATGAGACTGATGACATAGAGATGGAAGATACGGAAGAGAGTGCCGCTGAGGCTCCTGCGGCAGAGACGGAGGAAGCCAATGGCTGAACTGAAAAAGAAAGAGATTCGCGAACGACTGCGTAATCTGACCGACGATGAACTCCACCAAGAGATCACCGCGCAGAACGCCTCGCTTTACGAACTCCGCCGCCGAAACTTGATGCGGCAACTGGACAATACGACGGCAATTCGGGACGCACGCAAGCAGATTGCCCGCGTTCTGACGATTCTGCGCGAGCGGGAACTTGTCGCTTCGGGAGAAACTGAATAATGACAATGTCCGATGAGAATGTCGTCGCGGCAGACAAGCCCGAAGAGACGACCCCTGCGGCTGAGGAAGTGACCGAAACCCCGATAGTGGAGGCTGCTACTCCCGTCGAGGAAGCCGCACCCGTTGCGGAAGTGGAAACGCCCGCAGTTGCCACCGCCATTATTGAAACGGAAGCCCCTGTTGTGGAAGCCAAAGCGGTTCCCAGTGTGTCTTCCACAGAAGCAGATAACGCCCTACCCAATGTCGCGGCGGCGTCAACTGCCTCTGCATCGGAAACCGTTGTCGAAGAGAAAAAGGGTTATGACCCGACTCGCGGACGCCGTAAAGTGCGTCAAGGGCGCGTCGTCAGCACGAAGATGCAGAAGACAATCGTTGTCTTGGTCGAAACCCGTGTGCGTCACCCGTTGTATGGTAAATTCATGCGTCGTAGCAGCAAATTCCATGCCCATGACGAAGAGAATACTTGCGGAGAAGGCGATGTTGTCGAGATTATGGAGACACGTCCCCTCTCGAAAACCAAAAACTGGCGGCTTGTCCGCATCGTTGAGAAAGCGAAATAGCGGAGAACTGACCCATGATTCAATCTTATACCCGTTTGCGTTGCGCCGACAATTCCGGTGCGCGTGAAATTATGTGCATCCGCGTTCTGAAAGGGTCGAGTACCCGCTACGCGCACGTCGGCGATGTTTTCGTCGGCGTCGTGAAGTCGGCGACCCCGAACCAAACCGTCAAAAAGTCGGAAGTGGTCAAGTGTGTTGTGGTTCGCACCAAGAACCCGATTCGCCGCTCCGACGGCTCGGTTTTGCGCTTCGATGATAACGCGGCAGTGGTGATCAACGCCAACTTAGACCCGCGTGGTACACGAATCTTCGGACCGGTTGCCCGCGAACTGCGCGAACGCGAGTTTATGAAGATCGTATCGCTTGCGCCGGAGGTTTTGTAAAATGCCGAGACTGAAAAAGAGTCTGCCGGAAGAGCCGGTCAAACTCAAAATCAAAAAGGGCGATACTGTTCAAGTGATCTCCGGCAAGGACAAAGGCACGCAGGGCGAGATTCTGCAAGCCATCCCGAAAGAGAACAAGGTCATCGTCAAAGGTGCGAATATCGCGATTAAGCATACTAAAGATCGCCAGAGCCGCACGGCAGGAGCCACTGGAACGAACGCCACTATTAAGGGTGGACGCATCGAAAAAGAGGCTCCGCTCAATGCGTCCAAAGTGATGCTGGTCTGTCCGTCGTGCAGCCGCCCGACTCGCGTCGGATATGAGTTCAAGGAAGGCGACGAGAAACTTAGCAGCCGCAAGTACCGTGTGTGCAAGCACTCCGACTGCGGCAAAGCGATAGACTAAGGGAACAGGGAGCAGGGAACAGGGAACAGAAAAACCAATGCAGTGATCCACGAAAGAACACGAAAAAGACACGAAAGCAATGCAAAAATTCAGAAATGAGAAGGTTGTATTGTCCCTGTGTTCCCCGTGTCCTCTGTGGTTTAGAGAAATTGTTCTGTTCCCTGTTCCCTGCTCCCTGTTCCCTACTTCCCCCGCCGGTCGGAAATCGGCGGATGAAAGGGACTAATAAACGATATGGCACGGTTGAAAGACAAATTTAACCAAGAAATAGTAGCGGCTCTGCAAAAGCAGTTCAACTATAAGAACATCAATCAGGTTCCGCGTGTCGAGAAGATCGTCATCAATATGGGCGTCGGCAAAGCGGGTCAAACCGGCGGCGACTCCAAAGAACTTGACGGCGCGGTGCGCGATATGGCGACGATTTCGGGACAAAAGCCGATTGTGACAAAAGCGCGAAAATCCATCGCGCAGTTCCGATTGCGCGAAGGCGCACGCATTGGCTGCAAAGTCACCTTGCGCGGCGAGAAGATGTATGAGTTCTTGGATCGTCTGGTGAGTATTGCACTGCCCCGCGTTCGCGACTTTCAGGGAGTTTCGCCCAATTCGTTCGATGGACGCGGCAATTTTGCGATGGGAATGAAAGAGCAGTTGACGTTCCCCGAAATTGACTACGATAAAATTGACAAAGTGCGCGGTATGGATATTATTGTCTGTACGACTGCGCCAACGGACGAAGAAGCTCGCGCCCTGCTCAAAGCGTTGGGAATGCCGTTCCGAGAGAAGTAAACTTCGGAATAATCGAACGAGCAACGCGATGTTCGCGTAGAATCAACAGGTCGGAGATTTCTCCGCCCTGTTGTTTTGTTTATGACACTCGAAAGTTATGGAGGAAATTTCATGACACGATTCGATTTGTCGGGAGCAGAGATAGCGGCACGAGGCAGAGCCTTATATGAAGCAAAGATAAGAAGCCAAGTTGAGACAGAAGAAAATATCGACAAAATGGTGATTATCAATGTCGAAACGGGTAAGTATGCTGTTAGCGAAACAGGTTTGCAGGAATCTCGCTCAATGCAAACCCCGCAACGCAATACTCCACTCTATGGAATTAGAATAGGCTATCGTATTGCAGATGTTATTGGTGGAGTGATGCAGCGAGTCAAATTTGGGAAGAGACCTTTTGTATAAGTCCGTGAGTAAAAGCTCCGGGTAC
>CAZPZP010000504.1:0-3917 GCA_964591025.1 uncultured Chthonomonadaceae bacterium | reverse complement strand
TAAACTCTGACGTTCCTTTTTGCAGCATCATCGGGCGAAGAGATACCGCCTTCAAGAAGAATCCAACACCCTCGAAAATCTCTTGACCGCAAAACGCCTTTCCGAAGATCAGCGTCTCGTGATTGAGAGTCGCCTCAACGATATTCGCGAACGGTTGGAACCGCCCGTTTTTGACCGCCCGCGCCACAACGACCACTGAACGCTTTTGCTCTTTTTTAGTCAACTTTATTCAACAAGCAAACTGGGGTAGCGCGTGAAAAGTTCCGCGCTCCAGCTTTCATCGAGCCAGCGCAGTTCGCCAAACGCCTCGCGTGCTGTCCACATATCGCCCATGTCTGCCGCCGCATAAACCATCTGTAAGTAAGCCTCCGCATAGCCGGGTTCTAATTCCGTCGCCTGTTTGAGATAGCGCAGGGCTTGCAAGTTGTCGCCCAATTCGCGGCACAATGTCCCTGCTAAAAGATACGCGCCCGTGTTCGTCGGATCGAGGCGAATCGTCTCTTTATAAAAGGCAAGGGCTTCGTCCAACTCACCGGCACTTTCGAGGGCGTATGCCATGCCGAAGTTTGCGGCTTTGTTGTGCGGTGCGAGGCGCAGAGCGTGACGATAGGAATCTTTTGCGTTCTCATTTGCGTCCAGTTCATTGTACAGACCGCCGAGCGTGATCAGAGCGTCGAGCAAGTCAGGACGCAGGACAATGGCTCTCTCCAGCATTCCGATTGCCTCTTCCGTCCAGCCGATGACGCTGTAGATCGTGCCGACTGCGAGATAGCCCTCTGTCCAATCCGGCGCGAGTTTCAGAGCCGCTTTGTAGCTGTCGGCGGCATCAGGATAGTGTCCGGGGTCGGGGGCATACCGCCCCAAAACTGCGCTGAGGTTGTCCCATTGCGTCGGCAAATTCAAGGCAGTCCGATAGGATTCCAACGCACTTTCGGGGTCGTTGGTCAGGCTGTGGATTTGACCAAGCCGTATCCATGCCGTTTGGAGTTTGGGGTCTACTGCCACGGCTTGCCGATACGCCTCTGCCGCGTCATAGAGTTGTTCAGCGAGTTCGTGCGCTTCGCCCAATTCCTGCCAAGTCGGGGCGTGCGTGGGTTCGAGGTCGAGAGAACGAGTGAACGCGGCAATCGCGTGTTCTGCCTGTTCCATCTTGAGTCGAATTTGTCCCAAAAGGCGCGGATACTCGGCGTTCTTCGGTGCGAGTGCACTCGCTGTCTCAAAGGCAGTGGCGGCGCGATCCCAAGCCGAATTTGTGATCGCCTCCTCGCCCAATATCGCCCATTCTTCCGCGCTGTGTCTCTCCATCACTCTCCTCTATGCGCTTTCATGCCGCGTATTGTGATCGAAGTGTATTGTATCACACTCTGCGCGGGTACACTCTACCAATCAATCCCACAAACCCCATCGAGGAGACCCACTTATGCCCGCATCGGTGACCGTAAACGAAGTGACAGCAACAGATGCAGACGCCATTGCCATTTTCATGTTCGAGGACGATGATCGCGTTTTCAGAGAAAACCCCGAAATCGAAACGGCACGCGCCCGCACCGAATGGACAGGCGAGAAGAACAATCTCGTCGAAACTTTCCGCACGCAGGACGGGCGCGAACAGCGCATTTTCCTGCTGGGTTTGGGCAATACGCTGGATTTCGAGCCGCATATTCTCCATGATGTCGCCGCGACACTTGGCAAGCGACTCGATGCCACCAAAGACAGCCGCGTTTCTCTCGACATTGTCGGGCTGGATACTCCCAACGCTCGCCACTATGGGCGCATTATCGGCGAAAGCCTCAGTCTCCTCATTTGGGACGGCAAAACCCTGCCCGGCACAGTGACAAAGGCAACGGAAAAGCCGGAGATCATCCTCTCATCAGGCGATGTTCAGTTCGATAATCATCTCCGAGACGGAATCGCACTCGGAACTTCCATCAACTTTGCCCGCACGCTTTCACAGACGCCACCCAATATCGCCACGCCGCTCTATATGGCGGAACAGGCGCGTCAACTTGCACTCGATACGGGGCTTGACTGCCGCGTTATCGAAGGCGAAGAACTCATCACGGAACGCCTCGAAGGGTTGATTACCGTTGGAAAAGCCTCTGAAAATCCGCCGTGCCTGATTCGCCTCGCCTACACACCGGAGCGAACCACCAATACTGCTCCTGTCGTCATCATCGGCAAGACAATCACCTATGATACGGGAGGTTTGTCGCTCAAAGTCAACAACGGCATGGTGGGAATGAAGCGGGACAAAGACGGCGGCTGTGCGGTCTTGGGTGCGATGCACGCGATTGCGACGACGCTTCAGCCGAATGTTCCTGTGATTGGGTTGCTTGTCGCCGCAGAGAATTCGGTCAGCAATAACAGTATGCGCCCCGACGATGTGATCACTTACCGCAACGGCGTCACTGTCGAGATCACAAATACCGATGCTGAGGGGCGGCTTGTCCTTGCCGATGCACTGTGCTGGGCGTGCGAAGTGGAGCAAGCCGCTTCCATTATAGATTTTGCGACTCTGACGGGCGGCGTGGTTGTCGCACTCGGTTCGACGTTTGCCGGACTGTTTTGCGATGACGACGAACTGCGTGCCGCGCTCGAAACCGCTTCGGAAGAGAGCGGTGAACGGATTTGGCGATTGCCGCTTCACGCTGAATACCGCGAAATGCTCAAGTCGCCTGTTGCCGATATTGTCAACTCCAACCCCAACCGCAAGGCGCATCCCATTCAAGGCGCAGCGTTTTTGGAGCATTTCGTTGAAGAGGGAACGCCGTGGGCGCATATCGATATTGCGGGCGTGCATTCCGTAGATGCCGACACAGGCGCGTTTATCAAAGGTCCGACGGGGTGGGGCGTGCGCTTGATCGCAGCGTGGCTGCGCGAAATTGGTTAGGATTATGACCTCCCCTTACGCAACGGGTACTGAAAGTACCTGCTACGTAAGGGGAGTTACGACTTCTTACCTCACCCCCTGCCCCTCTCCTGACCAGTCGCAAGCTCCTTAGGAGAGGGGAGAAATCTGGTTTGGAGCCTCCCCCTCTGCTGGCAGTCTGTCGGTGAGGTTATATGGGTCGCCGTCTTTAGGTTCTGCGGAGGGCGGCGGCGTCCGCCGCGCTTGCCATAGGGGGCATACAAAGGTGTGAGGTCGAGTTGAGCGACCCTGTCCACGACGAACCGAGCGAGGTGAGCGGGCAGAAGGCAATCGCCCACGGTTTAGGACTCTCTAAGGAAAATTGGAAAATCTTCGCGGAAGGTCTGGCAATTCACGGCAAAATGGGGTATTTATAAAGGGTTGAATCGAGAACACTTTGAGAAGCCGCCCCGAAGGAGCATTGATGTTATGGCTAAATCGAAAAATGCGCGGATTGTAATCCGCCTAAGAAGCACCGAAAGCCCCTATACCTATACAACGAGCAAAAATAAGCAAAAGCACCCGGAACGTATGGAACTCAGGAAATACGACCCGATCATCCGCAAGCACGTTGTCTTTCGCGAAGCCAAATAGCGAGGCAATTCGCATAAATCCATTAGACCTCTTGCCTCAGTCCAGCGAAATGAATTCCTCGTGCAGGTCTCGTTGCTGCGATGAGATCGGGGATTTTAAACCTCCATGTCGTTGCGGGTACTGAAAGTACCCGTCTCGGTGTCCTGCGGACAACCGTCCTTCGGACGGCACAATCTCTCTACCGTATCGCGTCCGAAGGACGCTTGGCGGAACGCCATCGTGCCGGGAGTTTTCAACTCCCGGACAGAGTTCTCAGCGACGAGATTTGGACAGCAACAATGAATTTCTTGTGCAGGTCTCGTTCCGTCGTACCGTGCTTCGCACTCGAATCCCAATGAAGAGTTAGAGACTTCCTGCGGGTTCGTCCGCAGGACGTCTGTTTTTGAGTCGGGTACGTTCTTGTACCCGACTCTTG
>CAZPZP010000503.1:0-3922 GCA_964591025.1 uncultured Chthonomonadaceae bacterium | reverse complement strand
TTCACGATTCAGAGAAGGGAAGAGTTTCATGCCAAAATCATGGCTGAATAGTTACGTTATTGCCTACTAAATGTGGACGCAGAACTGCTCGGAAAACGTCATTCCAAATTTTGGCAACAAAGAGGTCTTGATACAAGCGCAAATGTTATAGTCTGTTCGTCCGTAGGACGTCTGTTTTTTAGACGGGTACGTTCCTGTACCCGGACTCACCCTACTTTTAATGCGCCCGAATTACGAATAACAGGTGGTGGAAATAAAGTCCGTCGCAAGAGAAACCCCTATTGTCCTTGCTCCGTAATGGAAGCAATTCCACTACCGAAACGAGAATCTTCACGATGCCGCAAGAGAATCCCATTTTAGATGCCGCGTTTTTGAGAAAACTGGAACGGCTTTCGCTGATCGTCAAGCGTCCCATCGCCGGACAGATGAAGGGCGAAAAGCGGTCGGTCAAGCGCGGAACCAGCATCGAATTTGCCGATTATCGAGAGTACGCGCTTGGGGACGATCTGCGCTATGTGGATTGGAATATGGCGGCGCGACTGGACAAAATGTTCTTGAAGCTGTTTGTCGAGGAAGAAGATTTGTATTTGGCATTGCTCCTCGATACCAGCAAAAGCATGGACTTCGGAAGCCCCGCCAAGATGCACCACGCGATACGAACAGCGGCGGCAATCGGCTATATCGCCCTCTCGAACTATGATCGCGTCAGCATTCAGACGTATGCGGCGGCTCTCGGAACACCTCTGCCGACACAGCGCGGCAAGGGAGGAGTCTTGCCGTTCTTTCGCTACTTGGAGAAAATCAAACCCGAAGGTGAGACGGCATTTTCCACGTCTTTGCGCCGTTATGCCGCGACCACGAAGCAAAAGGGCGTGGCAGTCGTCCTCTCCGATTTCTTTGATTCCCAGTGGCAGGAAGGCTTAAAAGCGTTGTTGGCACGTGGATTTCAAGTGGCGGTAATTCATGTGTTGTCGCCGGAAGAGATCGCGCCGAAATTATTGGGCGACTTGCGAATCATTGACAGCGAGACAAATGAAGCCAAAGAGATGAGCGTCAATCCTGCACTCCTTGCTCGCTATGAACAGGCATTGACGGAGTTTTGTACCGAGATTGAAAATTTCTGCCATCGGTACGGTGTGGATTATCTCCGCACACCCTCGGACAGTCCATTCGAGGAGTTGGTTTTACGTTCGATGCGAATGAGCGGAATGTTGAGGTAGGTCGTTGGGTCATTGGGCAATTGGGTCGTTAGGTTCTGAGGCGGTGCTGAGGCAGAACAGTGCGGTTCCATAGAGCAAGATCAGGGCAGCGGCGAGAACGCCCGCGTCGTTGACTAAGAGCGAGGCGACGACTCCGGCGAGGATTCCCGAATAGGCGATTTTTGCGTTTGCGGAGAGATTTGGCAGACGTGACCGCAGGAAAAGAAAACCAAGTGCCGACGCCCATAAAGTCAAACTCCAGGGGCTGCGAATCAAAAGCGTGCCTTCCATGGTGAGTTTGCGAAGAGCAATCTGAAGCAGACTGCCGCCACCAGAACCCGAAACTGCCCGCGCAAAATGACTTTGTCCTTCGGCAGCGCGGCGCATATCCCATACGGCAAGAAGTATCAATCCCGCAACCAAAACGCCGAGCAATAGAGCAAGATGTTTGAGGCGAATCGCGCCCGTTTTTCGCACAATCAGCATGACGCCTAACGCCGCCCCCGCAGAAGGAATCGCCCCGACTTTTGCCCCGAACTGCGGCAGTCCCATGAGTAGAGTTGTCGCACCGAACAGGATTACAATTGCCCAGAATGTGCGGTTCGATTCAGATTTGGTCAGACCAATCAAAACGCAGAATGCTCCGATAACGGCTCCCATATACTCGTTGCCGATCCCATAAAATCGCGCCCCTTCCATCACGGAATAACTCATCCACGCCTGTTTCAGCAAAATGGAACCGTTGAGCAAATCCCAGACAATGCCGCCGACAAGCAACAGGCATATACTCCAAGCCAGCGATTTTTTTGCGCCGACGACCATAATCAAAACGAGCAATATAGCAAGCCAAGTGCCGGACAGCGCAACCGACTGCGGCGCGATTATCGGCAAGAGAAAAAGAAGCAAAGGCAGGGCGATAACGCCCGTCGCCAAGCCGCGAGCCAGCAAGAGTTTTTGGCGATAATTGGCGATTACTGCGGAGACAATCAGCAAGAGTTGAATAGTAGGAAGTCCGCCGAAAGCGTTTTGTTTTTGCGCGGTGTTGGTAAATTGGGCGTGCAGTGCTGTTTCCACTTGCGGCGTGACGGCGGCAGGAATAACGCTCATCGGTCTGCCGAGTGTGTTTTTGGGAATGGGCAGGTTGAGCCAAATCGCGAGGGAAGGCAAAAAGTCGGTATTGAGAATAAGCCCGCTGCGGCGTGTGGAGGCGGAAGTCAGAATTCCCTTGTCGCCGCCATAAATCCGTATCGGTGTGATTCTGTCGAAGCGGTTCGCGATGCTCTCAGCAGGAACGGGTGAGAGAAGAACAACCCGCGTATCCCGTTGCAAGAGAAAAGTTTTGAGAAGCGAACGGAGTTTTGTTCGTGCGTTTTGGCGGTGGCGTGCGGCGGCTTCGGGCAGACAGTATTGGGCGTAGGTGTCAGCACGGGCAAGGTCGCCGAAAACAACGACAGTCAAAGCCGCATCGGAATCTTGTGTAAGTTTATTGAGATCGTCGCTTTTTCCATAGGGTGAAACAGGAGCAGATTGGGTTGCGCCGGGGTTCCATTCGTCAATTTTTCCGCTCGAATCCATCAAAAACAGAAACGGCGACAGATCGGATTCAAGCGTTTCGAGATTGCCGAACAGTGCCGTGTGTTTTCTGGTGCGGTGGAGCAGATCGCCTAACGCCCCGATGGGAACTGTATGACCCAACTGAGCGTTCGCGGCTTGAATCTGCGCTAAAATTGTTGGATCAAGTCGCCCGCCTTGACCGATTTTTTGTACGGCACTATGGGTTAAAACTCCATTTTGCAAAATAGACGCAGGAATTGCGGCACGCGAACCACTGCCGAGCGTAAGAAATTGGGCGGCAAGCGGTTCGGTCTTCTCTGCGGTTCGGGCAGTGCGGCACAGCATCCAGCCGACAGCAGAGGGCATCGGCGTATTGGAATCGAGACCGGCAAGATCGGCGGCAGTCAAGCCAGAAGCAATTACGATAATCACTCGCGGCAAAGAATCGGCAGAGGCACACTGAACAGAAAAGAGACAGAAGAAAAAAAATACCGTGAACCGACACAAATTTAACCGAAAGATCATCATTATTTAACACTTCTGAGGATATAATAGACTCGCTCACAGTTGATATTCCGAACAAAAAAATTCGTTTGGGTCGGAACATAAGCGTACCGCAAAAAGTCTAAATCGTTATCGCCAAATCGCATATTCGCGTGCTGACCGATTTCCCCTTCCTTTCATTATTTTCTGGGATTCGCGAATAAATGCGGTTGTAACGGCACAAGTCCAACTCAGCATTATGGAGGAGCGACGCCGTGGAACCTACCTGTCTCGATGTTCATCCCATTTATGGAGCCATCTATAAGAATGGCGAATTTGTTCAGCGTGGAGCCATCATCGGGCTTTCCGTTGATTCCTGTGAAGTTATTATTGCACCGATCAGCGGCTGGATCAAAATCCATGAGACGCCGCAGCAACCTTGCGGAACCGACAACGGTTTGCGGGTAGAAATCTGGGAGATAGCCGACAACCGCCCCCAAATTCCGAACTGAACCTTGCACTTTTTTTTCACGTCGGCACGCTTCTTTTTTATCGAAGCGTGCCGATTTGCATTTTCCGGTTTGCCACAGCACGAATGAGTAGACAAAAAGTTACATTTATGATATAATTGTTCTATTAGACCTCTTGCGTAAGTCGGGTACAAGAACGTACCCGACTCAAAAACA
>CAZPZP010000502.1:0-3922 GCA_964591025.1 uncultured Chthonomonadaceae bacterium | reverse complement strand
GAGGGCATGATTCATGAACGGTCTCTGTCCTCACGGTCAATTTCGGCTTGCTTCTCGCGAGCGAACTCCTCCGAACCGCCCGGCACAAACGCATATTTGCCGAGTGCGGAGAAACGCCGTTGTTTCTGCTCTTGCGGCTTGGGCAAAGGTGTCAGGCGAAAATGTTCCTGTGGATATTGCTCCAAATAGTCGAGCAGTTCTTTGCCTGTGCCTTCCAAATCTTGCGGATATGACATGATGACTCCTCGATATGCGATACACGCATTGTACCAGAGAGATGAGCGAACAGGGGCAATGTCCTGTTCCTACGGCTTGCCGTCAACGCGCTCGAATTCGATCTTGTTGTCGGTCAGAAACTGAATGGTGTTCTCGTCAATCTCATACGCATCGTTGGGCAGGACATTGAGCCTTCCGCCGCTTTGACGCATCATCAGCAGATAGGCGCGAGTGGCGTCTTTGGGCAGAATGCGGACACGGGCGTAACCCTTTTTGAGCGGTTGATATTGCGGCATAACAGACTTCCTTTCACACAAGAAACTTTGGACAAGAGACGATTGATTATACGGGCATCGTCGGTTCTGATTCTTCCGAAAGCGGTGGTGATTTTGCGGCGTCGGACTGCTTGAGAAGCAGGGCGGGCAATAATGGAACCGCGATCAGGGCAAGCAGGGTTGTTGCCGAGTTGATCCAAACCAGATTCTGAAATGTGAGATTGAATACTGAGTACATCACCGACCCCGTCCAATCGGAAAGCCCATTCGTCAGATTCCATGCGCTCATCATAATCGAATAGCCGAGTGCTTCACTGCCTCGCGGTGTCGCCCGCGCCGCAATGTCATAGACTGGCAGCAGGGCAAGCGTTTGTGCGATTCCTTCCAGCGCGGTAATGACGATTGCCGAACCCGGCGAGCGATACCCAAGATAGAACAGAGTACCGACAGCGTGAATGATGATGCTCCAAACGATCAGCGTTTTCAGCGGCAGACGCATACACGCCCATCGGTAGATGACCGCCGCGCTAAAGCCGAAGGCAGCATGAATAAATGCCAGATAGCCGAGAAACTGCGGGTCAAATTTCAGCGTATCGGTTTGATAAAACAGCAGCGGTGTGTTGAAGCCGGGCGCGATGGCAATCAGACAAATCATTAAGGCGGCAATCAAGAGAGTACGATTTTTGACCAGTCCGCGGAGCTGATCCCCTGCATCCTTCCAAACTTCATGTTTGATTCGGGCATTGCGCGACTCCTTCAATCGCAGAAACACAAAAGGGATCAACATGAAGTGCAGTCCGGCGACAATGGATGCCGTTAATACAAACGGGCGGGTCGCCAGATAGCCGCCGAGGGGACTGCCAAACAATGCACCCGCCTTGAACATGGCGATCCGCTGCGCGGTCAGGCGTCCCGCAATTCTGAATCGCGTGCCGACTTCGACCATGACTCCGCCGAGCGTTGTACTGATGAAAACGACCATCGCATACATGAGAAAATAAGTTGCGAGCAGAAGTCCATACCGACGCGGAACCACGCTGAGAAGGAACCAGCCTAAACCACATAATGTCAGGCTGATTAACAGATAGGAGCGGCGGCGCGTCCCGAATAGGGGAACGCTGTCAGTTAGGATTCCGGCGAGCGGCTTGATATAATTGAGGGACACCGCCCAGAACATGAATGCTGAAATCTCTGGTGCTGAGAGTTTCAGTTGGTTCTTGAGCAGTAACTGAAAGGGCAATCCCGCAATGGCATAGGCGACGTTGGTTCCCAGCCAGCCGACCGCCAGCAAGATGGATATAGAGCGAATCGTACTGCGTCCTTCTGGTGTGTCGGCGGATTCTTCGATTTCAGGTGATGTCGGCGTTTGCATAGAGTGATAGTGACTTCCTGCGTTGTGAGTTTACAATCCCAAACAAAACCGTCAGGAATAAGGGGAAATCCTGCACGGCAGCCCCATTGATAGAGTTGTGCGTAAAATGAAGAGTATCTTTCGCGCCGGTTTGATTCAGTATCAATATCAATGCACGGTTAAAGAATTGCCGCCCGAATTCGTACCGAAGAATTTGAGCCGATTGCCCGCACCATTCACGCAAACACCATTCTGAACGCGCATAGAACCGTCGCGCCCAGCGGAATTCGTATTCAAATAAGAGAGAGCGGTAACCGTCTGGGAAGCATCGAACCCCGATGCAGTGAACGGAAACCAGTCGGGCGGCGTCTCATTGACTTGGGCGAGCGACACGGCAGGAATGAATGCCATCCCTACGGCTGAAAAAGTGGAAAAACAGACGGTTCATTTTCGCAATTTTCCTTCTTTGCGTATCATATCACGATTCGTGGCAAAATGCACGTGATTTTTTGGAGAAAGTTGATGAATCGCCGGTCAAAATACGGAAGAATGAAATTAGCAGACAACAAATAACGGAGTGACACAGGTATGAGAGTGATACAGGTGGGGGTGGGAGGATTTGGCGGGAGCTGGCTGCAAGCCATTCCTGAATGCGGCATCGAACACGCGGCTTTAGTGGACGCCAACCCCGAAATTTTGGCGCAAGCGGGCGCACAACGCGGCATCCCCTCGGATCGATTGTTTACGCGGCTTGAAGATGCACTTGCCACTGTGCAAGCCGATGGACTAATGGACGTGACGCCCGCACCGTTCCACAAAACCACAACGACGATGGCACTCAAGGCGGGCTTGCACGTTCTCTGTGAAAAGCCGATGTCTGACTCGCTGGAGTCGGCGATTGAGATGGTCAAGGTCGCCAAAGAAAACAATCGTATTCTCATGGTGACTCAGCAGTTCCGCTATTACGATCAGCCGCGCACGATTCGCCGCTTGATCTCGGAAGGCGCGATTGGCGAAGTCGATCACATCGTTGTGGAGTTCCAAATTCAGGGTTTACTCTTCGGGTGGCGGCAGCAGATGCGGCATCCCTTTCTGCTGGATATGGCGATCCACCATTTCGATCTCATTCGGTTTTTTCTCGGCACGGAAGCACAGCAGGTCTCCGCGCAGACTTGGAACCCGAAAGTCAGCAATACGCAGGGCGATATGAGTACCTTTGCGCTGATGGAGTTTGCGGGCGGGGCGCGGGTCAACTATACGGGCAGTTTCGCGTCGGCGGGAGTTGATACGGGTTGGAATGGTCGCTGGACAATCACGGGGAGCAAAGGCAGTATTTTGTGGAATTCACGGGACGATTGGGGGCAGGTGCGCCTGTTCCGCCAAGACGCCGACCTTTCCCAATATACCGAACAGCACTTTTTCACGCCTCTGCCGGAGATTTGGGGCGATATCGTTCCTATCGAGCCGCTGGGCGCACAGGGACACCATCACAACCTCTATCAGTGGCGGGCGTGTATTGAGCAGGGCATCGAACCGGAGACAAGCGGGCGCGACAATTTGCACACTCTAGCGATGACCTTCGGCGTTATGGAATCCGCCGACACGGGCAAAACCGTTGCCATTCCGCAGACGTTCGGAGTCTAAAACCATTTTGTACCTGTGCTTATGGTACAGCGGCAATACAACATCAAATGGTGATCGTTTGTCGAAGTATCCTCTCATTTCACCGTTGCATTCGTTGATATAAGCAGCGTTTTTCAATGCACTTTTTTGGAGTTTTTATGGAATGACCGATCCTGCGCTCAACAATCTTCTCGCGAGGGAAAATGCACTCCGATACAATCTCTTTTACCAAGAAGTGGACTGTTTGCCGTCATCGAATTCTCATCCTCAAACAAAAATCGGCACGACAGACTTAGAATCTCTGTCACAAGTCTTCGCATCCGGCATTTTCCGCTTCCGAAGGACGCACGGCGACTTTGTCCGCCCCCAGCGGAGGAATTCATTCCGCCGTGCAAAATGAGTTTTGACAGAGATTCTTATAGAGAAATCGCTTAAACTCCGTACATTCGCCAGCGCG
>CAZPZP010000501.1:0-3931 GCA_964591025.1 uncultured Chthonomonadaceae bacterium | reverse complement strand
GGGTACAAGAACGTACCCGACTCAAAAACAGCCGTCCTGCGGACGAAATTCCCTGACTCCTTGAGAGTGCGAATCACGGCACGGCGGAACGCCCTCCGTCTGAAGAATTTATTCTGCTGTACTCTTGCAAGAGGTCTAATGCACACTTCCGTATTGACGGCACTGCATTGTCCTAAAACCTAATCCCTATAACCTACTCCCTTTCATTATGGCGTGTTTCGTCTTACGGTACAATGTATGGGCAAAGTTTCTTGATTTTTTTGCTCGAAACGAATCCATAAGAACAATCACACACTCGCTTCCGTCAATCCGAGAGATGAAAAAGAAAAAGTTGAAAATGACATTGAAACGCATCAAATCCCAATTGGTGATCGGGTTTATCCTGATTTTAACGATATTGTTGATCAATGCGGGCATCTCGTATTGGAATGTGCATCGAATGCGGCAAAATCAAGTCCGATTGACGCAAACCTATGAGGTGCTGGATGAGATACAGGATACGCTCAACTTGGCAATCGAAGCCGAAACTGGCACACGCGGCTATATTATCACCGGAAAAGAATCTTATCTCACACCCTACCAATATGCTCTCGACAGTGCCGCCGAACATTTTCGCACTTTGGAGCGGCTTGTCGCCAATGACTCGCCGCAGAGAGTGCGCGTAAAAAGCCTCGAAGCCGAAATCAACCAACTGTTGGAATGGTGCAAAAATAATATCCTGATTCGTGAATTGGGAGTGACTTCGGATATTTCGACGACTGCGTTGGATGCCGGCAAGCAGCAGATGGACACCATTCGAACTCTGGTGTCTCAAATGCAAAATACGGAGACGATTGCCTTGACAAAACGCGCCGCAGAATCGCAGACCAACGGCGTAGCGGCAAGTTTGACGATTGTTGCGGCGTTTACGATCACTCTGGTACTGCTGGGTGCTGTCTATGTGCAGATGGCACGGGCAGAAGTACAAAAAGAGGAGTTGGCGCACACCTACAGTGAACTTCAGCGGCTCGAAGGAATGCGCGACAATTTGACTGCCATGCTCGTTCATGATCTCCGCACTCCCTTGGCAACCATGATCACGCCGATGGAGATGTTGAGTAATGAACTGCTCGGCACACTCGAACCGACCCAAAAAGAGATGGCGACGATGAGCGTTCAGGGCGGTTATCGCCTTCTTAACTTGATCAATGAGTTGCTCGACATCAGTAAAATGGAAGCGGGCGAGATGCGCTTGCGCCTCGACACAGTTCAGGTCTCTGTGGTTGGCGAAACGGCGATTGGGCAGGTGGCGCGTCTCGATTTGGGCGACACAGCGCGAATCGTGCGCGATTTTGCCGACGATTTGCCGCTTATGCAAGCGGATCAGGAGATATTAACACGGGTGTTGATCAATCTGCTGGGCAACGCACTGAAATTCACGCCGAAAACCGGCACAATCACATTGAGCGCACGACTGGCGTCTCCGCGCAAAGAGAAAATCACAGAGGCTCTGTTGCCCAAAGCGGGCAAAGATGCGGGGACAGCGATTTTGTTCGCGGTCAAGGACACCGGCGAAGGGATTCCGAAAGATCACATCGGCAAGATTTTCGATAAGTTCGGACAAGTCGAGTCGCGCACAGGCGGACGCAAAATGTCGTCTGGTTTGGGCTTGACGTTTTGTAAATTGGCGGTGGAGGCACACGGCGGGCATATTTGGGTGGAAAGCGTCATTGGGACAGGCAGCACCTTTTTCTTCACGGTTCCGTTGCGTCCGCAAGAAGCCGCAAAAATCGAGGAATACGGAACACAAAATACATCGGATTAGTCCTGCGAGGGACAAAGTTTCTTGAGGAGCAAAAATGTTGGCAACAATGACAAATGCGGCGATTTCCCGTGCCGAAAACCGTTCGGCGACTCCGGCAATCGATATTGGGATGCTAATCTTACGCGGAACATTGGGTTTGATTTTCTTCGCACATGGAGCGCAGAAGCTACTGGGTTGGTTCGGTGGGAAAGGACTGTTCGCGACGCTTGTGGCATTTGAAGACGGCATGGGAATTCCGCCTTTTCTTGGTTACATGGCAATCTTCACGGAGTTTTTTGGCGGGATCGCCCTGATGTTCGGCGTTCTCAGTCGGCTCGCGGGCTTGGGGATTGCTGTTACGATGCTTGTTGCCATTTTCAAGGTGTCTCTCAAGGGCGGCTTTTTTATGGAGAATAAGGGCATGGAGTACAATTTGGCGTTGTTGGCGATGGCGATTTGTGTTGTCTTGATCGGTCCCGGCATGATTGCACTGGCATCTAAGGTCAAGCGTCTTCCGTTCTTTCTGCACTAATCATCGAGGCTTGGTACTCAGAAGAGAAGCATAGGGAGCAAGCCCAGACTGTGGAAGAAGAAATCAAACTTTCTGCGAAGGCGAAACAGCAGATCGCCGGACTGGAAGCTACGAACGAACGAATGCGCCTCGAAACAATCCAAATGGAAGCCAAACTCAAAGCCCTCGAAGAAATTGCTCGCCGAAAACAAGACTTTATTCGGCGGCAAGAAGAATTCCTTGCTGCCATTGACGCCGAACGCCAAGCCGTTGACGCAGAGTATCAGTGCGTTTGTGAAAGGAGTCCCGCCTGATGCGAGACGCTCTTCGTCAGAGTTTGGGGTACAAAACGCCCCAAAAGTACAAAGCCGAGTGGAACAAGACCCGCTCGCAACCCAGTGGAGACTAACACAACCCCTGGACTAAAATTACGGGGGCAGGGCAGGACACCCAAGTCAAGCCCGGCGAGGAGGCGTTCTATCAGGTTCGCGCACGCCGCAGTGACTGCTACAGCGCGTTTTCGACCTATGGCGTTCTCTATCCCAAAAGCGGCAGTGCCAGCAACCCGCTCGTGATGGACAAATCGGCGTAAATCCCACGCAAACCAAAGAGGCACAGGGGGCAGGTTTCTGCTTTCTGTGCCTCTGCTGTGAGTGGGGTATAATCAAACAAAACGCCAGAGAAAGGAACCGCAACGATGGAAGAATTCGAATTTTCGGAAAAAGCGAGACAAAGCGAAGCGGCATTGGACGCATCGAACGAACGCAAACTTGTCGCCATCAATGAATTGGAAGTCAAAATCAAAGCCCTCGAAGAATTGGCACAACGCAAAGAGGCGTTGATTCGCCGCGAACGCGAGTTCATTGCGGCAGTCGAGGCGGAACACAAAGCCATTAACGCCGAACATCAGCGTATTCGCGCCATGAGTCCGGCTCTCAGATGAGAAAAGCACTTCAACAAGCCGTGCGAGTTCGTGATGAGTATCGCTGTCGCTATTGTAGCATAACAGAAATTGACATCGGTTCAACAATGACGATTGACCATATTCAGCCGCAGCGTCAGAGCGGGATAGACGAACTCAACAATTTGGTGTATTGCTGTCATCCATGCAACGAGTTCAAATCCAAGTATTGGCAAACCGACCCGGACTTACGCCTTCTCAATCCGCTTATTGATGATATGACAGAGCATTATCAGGAGCAGTCAGACGGAACCCTGCTTGCTCTTACCGAACGCGGGACGAAGCATATTGCAGTATTGCATCTGAATCGAGAGAGGCTGATTGCCCACCGCGCCCGCAACCTGCGTTATTCGGCGCGAGAAGTTTATGTACAGAATGTCGAAGTCCATGTCACGGATTTAGAGGAAGAAGTGCGTCAGTTACGCCGTCAACTCAAGAAACTGTTCGGCGACCCTGACGACTGACCTTGTCTATCG
Organism: uncultured Chthonomonadaceae bacterium; assembly: GCA_964591025.1. Lineage (GTDB taxonomy): Bacteria > Armatimonadota > Chthonomonadetes > Chthonomonadales > Chthonomonadaceae > CAZPZP01. The sequence continues at coordinate 200 of CAZPZP010000501.1, read as the reverse complement.
TGCCTTCGCCTTCTGCTTGTCCTTGCCGTGAGCGAGAGCCTCCTCCAATACTCGAATCATCTCCTCGACCTGCTCCAACACCTTCGCGCTCGCCATCGGAATACTCACCCCGTCGGGCAGAAACCGCAAGCCCTTGAAAACGTAGGTCAGCAACTTGATCGAATCCGGCACAAGCCGCACATTCGGAGCAAACCGGAAGG
>CAZPZP010000500.1:0-3932 GCA_964591025.1 uncultured Chthonomonadaceae bacterium | reverse complement strand
TAACATGAGTGACTAATGCTCGTGATGGTGATGATCGCCATGCCCCTGACGGTATCCGGCTTTATCGTTGCGCCCAAGTTTTAATCCGAAGAAATAATCCGTGATCAGCGCGGTGACCGCGACGAGAAAGAAATCCACAAACAGATAAATCACCGTATTTTTTTCGGGGAACAGTCCCGGTGTAAGTAGGCGTGACAACGCCACAACTGCCGGGATGGAGAGCGTTTTCATAAAAACACGCGCCGCACCCGTCGAGATCGCCCCAACAATTCCGAGCAGCAGCCCCATGACCGCCATAATTCCCCACCATGTCCAGAGCATGATATTATTTTCCTTAATGCAATTCTGTAAAATTCTGTAGGGATGCAGATAGGAGCAAGGCAATCTGCACCCTGCATTGGCTTTTGAGTACGAAGCACAGCACGGGAACCCGCACCGTCTCATAGACAAATCTGATAAATCTCGTACATTGCGCGTCTGAAAGACTCTTGTTTTTTCCAGACGGGGGTTTAAAACCTCCGGTCAAAGACAGCAACGAGATTTGGACAGCAACAATTCATTTCGCTGTTATCGGTGCCCAAACCGCTTGAGATTTATTGCCTTCCAAACTCTTTGTCAGGTTGAGCGGATTGGTTCCATCGGCGTTGACGACCCAGAGATCGCGTGTGCCGTTGCTTTTTGCCACTTCATAGAGCAAACGCGAGCCATCGGGCGACCAGCGCGGCATTTGCGGTTTGCCGCCATCAATGATCGGCAAGGTAATCGGAACTTTGTCGGCTTGTTCTGCCGTCTGCACGCCGCCCGGAATGGAAGTGTCCATCACAATGATTCCGCGCAGTTCCCGATTGCCTTCGCTCTTGAGACGCCAGACCTCGAATGCGAGCCGCTTGCCATCAGGAGAGAGCGCGACATTTTTCGGTTCCAACGTGAAACCAAAGGCGAGGAAAAGCGGCATCGGGTCTTTGGGAATAAAACTCTGCTTTGGGTCTTTGGATTTAGACGCGCTGACATCCCAAATGTAGACACCGCTTATCAACGATTTTTTGCCGTCTGTGCCCTTTTGCTCGAATTCGGTAAAGGAGGTCGCGAGTTTGAGGGCGTCGCCCTGCCATGAAAAGCTGGTTTCGCGCCCTGTACTAAGGATGACGGCTCGCTCCATTTCGGGCGTCAAAACGCGAATCACCTGCTCACCGAATGCAAGCTCGCCATTGATCGTGAGAGTGTCTTCCACACTCAGGCTCTGGACTCCTGCCACAGACCGTCCATCTGTCGCAAATTGAGCGACGAGAAAGGGTCCTTTTGGTTCCGCAGTGTTCGCCAATTCGTTCGGATTATCGGTATTGGTGCTTCCGGCACTGGGCGGCGGCAGCAATTGTTTCACATCTTTGCCGTTGAGATACACGGTTTTGACCGAGCCTTGAACAATAAATGCTGCGGACTTGCCGTCGAAACTGACGAACGGTGCGAATTTTTGTCCCGAACCGTAGGTCAACTGCGTGATCTCACCGCCGCCCATAATCCAGATTTGACGGGTGCGACCATCACCGCGACTGGAAGAATAAAGAATCTTCTTGGCGTCCCTTGTCCATACCGGTTCACTCTTGTCGGATTTATCATCCTCTGCGGTCATCCGGCGCAGGTTCGTACCGTCAGCGCGTACAACATAAAGACTCGTATTGTTCTCCTTGTCCTGATTGATGAAAGCGATATGATTCTTGGTATCGAAATCGAACGATGCCACGACACCCGTGACGCCAAGTTTTGACACATAATAAAAATAGCCGATAAGCATGAGAAGCAGAACCAAAAAGATCAGCACACGGTTTTGTCGCCTCCGCTTCTCTCGCTCCCACCAGTCTTGATTAAAATCCGTCTTTGCTGTTGCCTGTCCCATCAAGAAACTCCTCTCTGCGCCTCGAACGGCGCAGAGTCCCCACCTAAAAAAGTAAAAATAAAAAAGACCTACTCTCTCATTATACTCAACAACCCGCCTCGTCCGGTTCCCGATACTCCCATACCAAAAATTGTGCTTTTAATTCAACAGTTCCGCAAGGGTAATCTCTTTTTGGAAGTCGTCGCCACCGTCCTCGATAGTCCACCACGCCGACAGCATAGTTTGCGCGAAGCCCCAATTCCGAAGGCGTTCTTTATCGAAACCCAAAATGTCCGCGAAAATTTCGATGCGGCGTTCTATCGTACGTTTCGGGTTGGCAATCGTGTAGCGGTCTTGCCACAAGTTTCGTAGGTTCGAGCCGACTTCGTATTCCGGTTCGCCGATCAAGCCTTTGGGGTCAATCGCAAGCCAATGGTCGTCGGTATCAAGCAGAATGTTGTCGTGATGCAGGTCGCCATGCAATAAAACCTGACCTGTCGGAGCAGCGAGATACTCGGCATAAATCCGTTCGGCTTTATCCAGAAGAGCATGGGGTAGTACACCGGAACCACCCCCGAATCGCTCTCGAATGACGCCAAACGACTTGCTCCAGTCTGCAACAGTCTGCAAGGCAAATCCGGGCGGAACCAGACGCCAGAGATCGCGCATGAGCAGAGAGCAGATTGTCGTCGCTTCGTCATCGTGTTCATCGCTGGCAAGGGTTGTCAGTGGAGTTCCGGGCATGATATGTTCCAAAAGGAGAATGCCCTGCTCGGCATCCGATTCGAGAACACGTACCGCCTTTCTGCCATCATAAACTCGAAGGGCGGCGATCTCGCTATGCAATTCAGGGTTTGGAACGCCGAGTTTGAGAACGGCATCGGTTCCATCGGAGCGGCGAACCGGAGTCACATAATTGAAGGACAGATTGGGGAAAGGAGGCAGAATTTCGAGTTGATACTGTACGGCGCATTCGTTCAGCAGCTGTGGCAAGCGTTCCAGCCACAAAATCCCTGCCTCTCCAAATACGCCGCGAATGTTGTTTTTCCACGCTTCTGGCTCAGAGTTCACGAGGAATGCCCCAGCGGAGCGGATCATCGGGATGGAGAATCAGCGACGATTCGGCAATGATAAAGGCGCGTCCGCGAATCGTCGGGATCAGCAGGTCGCCTTGGGGAACAATGCTTCCCTCAAAAATGCTGCCCGTGATGCTCTCCTGCCGCCATGTCGCGCCCGCTTCGATCTTGCCGTCTGCATAGAGACACGCAAGCTTAGCACTGGTTCCGGTTCCGCAAGGCGAGCGGTCATACGCCATACCGGGACACAGTACAAAATTGCGCGAATCGGCGACATTCGACGGCGCGAACAGTTCAATGTGATCGATCTCGGCTCCGTCCTTACCCGTGATTCCCTGATGCTTCAAGGCGTGCCGAATGCGCCGCGTATAGGCGGTCAAATCTACAGCGTTGGCGAGTGTCAATTCCTGCCCATGTTCGCCGACGAGAAAAAACCAATTGCCGCCATATGCCACATCCCCGCGCACCATTCCAATTCCTTCGACTTCAATAACGACATCGGCGCGATACCGATACGACGCGACGTTCTGCACCGCAACAGTATCGTCCACATTGAGAGTCGTTTTGACATTGCCGACGGGTGTTTCGATAATATGATCGCCAGGAGCGATCATATCGAGATGCGCCATCGTTTCGATCACGCCGATTGTGCCATGCCCGCACATTCCTAAAAAGCCGGCATTGTTGAAAAATATCACGCCGATTGCATTGCCTGTCGTTTGCGGTGGAAGCAGCATTGCCCCAACAATCGTATCGGAACCTCGCGGTTCGTTGACAATCGCGCAACGATACTCGTCATATTGCGTGCGAAAAACACTCAGGCGGTCGGCAAGGCTGCCCTGCCCTAAATTCGGTCCGCCAACAACGACAACGCGGGTGGGTTCACCGCCAGTATGGGAATCGATAACGTGAATTCGGCTCATAATGTCTCTAAAGAAACCCCGGAGTTTCAACGGGTGCGTATTGAAGGATATTCCGGGTAC
>CAZPZP010000499.1:0-3941 GCA_964591025.1 uncultured Chthonomonadaceae bacterium | reverse complement strand
GACGCTTGTACTTTGGGGTTCCGGGTACTTTCAGTACCCGCTGCGAGAGGTGAGTGAACATTCTCCTTAATCTTTTCTTAATCTTTTCTTAATCCCCACTTAAAGCGAAGCGGCTATACTGTACCGTTTGGCAATGATCTCTATTGCTAAAGTTTGAGTTTTGTTGAAAAGGAAGGATCGAATCAGTCCATGAAGCGACGTGAACTTCTGCTTGCCGCCGTATCCCTCACTGCCCTATTTCTGGTGGGTTGTGGAGGAAGCAAACCCGAAGAGACAACAGGCGGAACAACAACCCCGACAGGAACTGCCATGGGCGGAACCGAAGGCAAAGTTTCCGGTAAAGTCATTGTAGACGGCTCCAGCACCGTCGAGCCGATCTCCAAAAATGTCGAGGAGAAAATTCGCGGCAAATATCCCGAATTACAGGTTCTGGTCAATAAGTCCGGCACGGGCGGCGGATTTACCAAGTTTGCTGCCAAAGAGATCGAGATCGCCACTGCTTCGCGTCCCATCGAGCAGGAAGAGATTGACAAAGGCAAAACGGGCGGCGTCGAATTTATTGAACTGCCGATTGCTTATGATGGGCTTTCCGTTGTTGTGCCGAAAGAGAACACATTCGCCACATCGCTGACTCTTGACGAACTCAAGAAAATCTGGTCACCCGACAGCAAACTCGCCAGTTGGAAAGACGTTCGCGCCGGTTTCCCCGATGTCGCGCTCAAACTCTACGGACCCGATACCCAATCGGGAACCTTCGACTACTTCACCGAAGCGATCAACGGCAAAAAAGGCGCGAGTCGCAAAGATTACGAGCAGAGTGCCGACGATGAAGTTTTAGTACGCGGCGTCTCCGGCGACAAAGGCGGTCTCGGCTATTTCGGTTATGCCTATTACGAAGCGCACAAAGACAAGCTCAACGTCGTCGCGATTGACAGCGGCAAGGGAGCCATTGCGCCGTCCGCCGAGACCATTGGCGACGGAACCTACTCGCCGTTGTCTCGCCCGCTGTTTCTTTATGTTCGCAAAGATGTCGCGGATCGTCCCGATGTCAAAACCCTTGTCGAGTTCTTCCTGAGCGACGAAGGGCAAGCCTCGGTTAAAGATGAGGGCTACGTTCCCTTAACCGCTGACGAGATCAAACTGGTGCGCGAACGCTTCACCAAGGGCGTGACGGGTTCGATGTTCGGCGGCAAGCCTGCCGTCGGTGTCAAACTCAAAGACTTGCTCGGCAAACTCGAAGGCGCGAAATAATGACGGGCGCAGGACAGACCTTGCAATCGAATCGGCGCATTTTCCAGAAACGCTATGAAGCGGCGATTCGGATTGTGTGCTTGCTTTGTGCGTTGGTGTCTGTCCTGACGACTTTGGCGATTATTCTCACTTTGGCGGGACAAGCAGGGAGATTCTTCTCCAAAGTCTCGCCCCTTGCGTTCTTCACCGGAACCGACTGGTCGCCGACTTTCTCCGATGCCAAGTTCGGCGTCCTGCCTCTGATCAACGGCACGCTGCTCATTACCGTGGGTTCCGGTTTGTTCGCCCTGCCGCTGGGATTGCTGTCTGCGATCTATCTCAGCGAATATGCCTCGCCTCGCGCCCGCAATATCCTCAAGCCCGGCTTGGAACTTTTGGCGGGCATTCCCACCGTGGTTTATGGCTATTTCGGCGTGATGTTCGTCACTCCGTTGCTCAAAAAATTGCTGCCTAACATGGGTTTTGGAGAGTTTAACGCGGCTTCGGGTGCTATCGTTGTCGGCATCATGATTCTGCCGCTCGTCTCGTCGCTGTGCGAAGACGCCCTCAGTGCCGTGCCGCGTGCCTTGCGCGAAGGGGCTTATGGACTGGGAGCGACAAAGGCGGAAGTCGCCCTCAAGATCGTCGTTCCTGCCGCCCTTTCGGGAATCATGGCGGCATATATTTTGGCGTTGTCGCGTGCCATTGGTGAGACGATGGCTGTCTCGCTCGCGGCGGGATCGCGCCCCCGTATGACCTTGAATCCGGCGGAGAGCATCCAGACGATGACCTCCTACATCGTTCAGGCAAGCAAAGGCGATCCGCCCCGCGAATCGGCGGCGTATGGATCGCTGTTCGCCGTCGCACTCAGTCTTTTTGTGATCACGTTGATTATGAATATATTGGCGGCAAAATTTGTCAAGAAATACCGCAACGTCTACGACTGATGAGTACGCTCAACCCTTTACATACCACGCCGAAAACACTCTCCAATCTCGCCCGCCGTCGAGCCGTGGAGAAGGCATTTGCGTTCGTCTGCTTGGCGGCAACGTGTTTAGGGTTGCTTCTGCTTGTTGTCCTGCTATGGGGCGTTTTTCAGGACGGTATTCACTGGGTCAACGCCAATTTCCTCACAAATTTCGGTTCGCGTACCGCCACTCGCGCCGGGATCAAGGCAGGTTTGTACGGCACGATTTGGGTTATCGGCTTCACGGGCTTGCTGGCGATTCCCATCGGCATCGCGGCGGCGATCTATCTCGAAGAGATGGCTCCCAAAAATCGCCTGACCGAATTTTTGCAGACCAATATTGCCAATCTCGCGGGCGTGCCGTCCATCGTCTACGGCTTGCTCGGATTGGCAGTATTTGTCCATTTTCTGAAATTCGGTCAAAGTGTTCTGTCAGGTGCGCTTACTATGTCGCTTCTCATTCTACCGACTGTGATTCTGACAACGCAGGAAGCCCTCCGCGCCGTTCCCAGTTCCCTGCGTGAAGCGTCATACGGCTTGGGTGCGACACAGTGGCAGACGATTCGGCATCAGGTCGTTCCCGCTGCCTTTTCGGGCATAATCACCGGCATTATTCTTTCTCTTTCCCGCGCCATCGGCGAAACCGCTCCGCTGATCACTATTGGCGCATTCAGCAGTATTTCGCGTGTGCCGGAGAGGCTCCAAAGCGAATTTACCGTGCTGCCGATTCTCATTTTCAACTGGACAACGGACACCAAAGAGGGATTCAAAAACGTCGCAGCCGCCACTATTATTGTCCTGCTTGGCGTCCTGCTGGCAATGAACTCGCTGGCAATCTATCTGCGCTATCGTCGGCGCACTCTCTGAGAGATCAACCTATGCAACAAGCAATCACGCGACCCGAACCGATTCCTGTGCCTGTTATTTCTCCTGCGTTGACTACCGTCAAAGCCGTCAATGTGAACTTTTATTACGGCACGTTTCAAGCACTGCAAGGCATCAATCTCGATATTCCGGCAAATCAAGTTACGGCTCTGATTGGTCCGTCAGGTTGCGGCAAATCCACTTTTCTGCGCTGCATCAATCGCATGAACGATCTGATCGCCGGAACGCGCCTCGAAGGGCAGATTTTGGTAGACGGTGAGGACATCAATACAAAGAGCATCGATCCGGTGGAACTTCGCAAGCGGGTCGGCATGGTATTTCAGCGTCCCAATCCGTTTCCCAAATCCATTTTCGAGAATGTCGCCTTCGGACCCAAGATACACGGCGAGAAGAATCATGGCAAATTAGAAGAGATCGTTGAAACCAGTCTGCGCCGCGCTGCCCTTTGGGACGAGACAAAGGACAAACTCAAACAGTCGGCTCTGGCACTCTCCGGCGGGCAGCAGCAGCGGCTCTGCATCGCCCGCGCCCTGGCAGTGGGACCCGAAATTCTGCTCATGGACGAACCCGCGTCGGCACTCGATCCCAATTCGACTCATCAAATCGAGGCGTTGATGCTGGAACTTAAAGCCCAATATACGGTCGTCATCGTGACGCATAATATGCACCAAGCGACACGGGTTTCGACGAATACCGCGTTCTTTTATAAGGGCGAGATGGTAGAATATGGTGCAACCGAGCAGATATTTTCTGCTCCCCGCGAAAAGCGTACCCAAGATTATGTGCAGGGTCTTTTCGGTTGATACAGTAGACCTCTTGCGTAAGTCGGGTACAAGAACGTACCCGACTCAAAAACAGC
>CAZPZP010000498.1:0-3942 GCA_964591025.1 uncultured Chthonomonadaceae bacterium | reverse complement strand
GGTGCGTCTGAAAGACGCTTGTTTTTTCCAGACGGGGGTTGAAAACCTCCAGTGCGAGAGGTGAGTGAGTAATGAACGGCTGAGTTGATTCAAAGTGGAGACCTATTATGAAACTTCGGGGGCGCGGTATCGGAGCGGGAGTAGTTTTGGGAACGGCGGCGTTGGTGAAGACACGGAACGGTGTCGCTCTGATGCCGCAGGTTCCGGCACGCATCGCCGAAGAGATTGCCGCCCGCAAATTCACCGAAAAGCCGGACATTGTTCTCGTTGCGGAGAGTTTCGATACCGCGCTCGCCCTTGCAGATACGATAGAGTGGGGGACGGTGATCGGGATCGTTGCCTCGCGTGCCGATAATGCTGTCCCTGCGTTTGGCTTACCGTCCGTTGTGGACATTCCCGATCTTCTCTCCCATATTCCCGACGATGCCCTGCTGCTCTTAGATGCCGAACGCGGCTTTGTCTCTGTCAATCCCGACCTTGTTGAGATCGCGCACTATCAAGCAGAGAGCGAGCATATCAACCCGCGCAAACGCTTTTATCTCGACGATTCCCATCAAGCCGCAACAACTCGCGACGGACGCACAATTCAGGTGATGAAATGGGTCGAAAGCGCAGAAGAAGTCACGCAGGCGGTTCAAGAAGGCACAGATGGAATTTACTGCGGTTGGAACTTAATCGAAACTCTCAGGCAAACAGATGACCCTGCCCAAATAAGCAAAGCATTAGGCAATATCGTGCGAGAACTCGGAGGCAAGCCGGTTATTGTTGAATATGACGACAATCTTCCCGACGAGTGCCTGTTGTTTGCGGCGACACAAGGAGAACTGATTGTCGCAGAGGGCTTGGAAAGGCAGTCCGATATAGCAGAACTGATTGATTGGCTGCACGAAACCGAAAATCGTCTCATTGAGAACGATTCACTTACAAAAATACCGATGGTCGCTCAACTATTGGAAGAGTGCCATCTTCCCAATTTTAATCGTGATGAAACCGTCAAAGAGAGCATTCAGGCGAGTGCCGATGCAGGAGCAAGCCGTCTTATCATGCAACTGACTGGCAAGTGCCTGTTCCTTCCGAGCGATCTCACTCTCTTGAATGAAGTGACAACGACTGCCGCGAATCTGCTCTTGCCGCTTTATTTGATTTGCCACCCAAGAAGTGTGTCCGAATACGACTTCGATCCCGATTATGCCCAAACCAAAATGCTGGAGTGGCTTGTCGGTTCCGGCGTGAGCGGAATTATTCTCTCAGAAGGCGACATTCAGGAGTATAAAACCCACATTCGGCAGATGAGTTATGAGGAGTGTCTGCGCGAAGTCCTCAGCCTGTTATCGCCGCCCCAATGACGTTCGCCACCAGTCGCCGCAGTCTCAGCAACCCCGCGCCGTCCGCTTCACTGTAAACCCGATTTGTAAGGAAAATAAACGCCAAATCGGCTTCTGGATCGAAAATCAGCAGGGTTCCTGTAAAGCCCGTATGCCCGAAACACCGCTTCGAGAGCAGATCGCCGCGTGGCAACATTCCATTCAGCACCGTAAACCAGCCAATCGAATGCCCGCCGATTGCCGCGTCAATCTGGTTCTCGCTCGCCAATTTGTACGCCAATGGGGAAAGAATACGCGGCAGGTTGTGGTGTGCCGCCATCGTCGGATACTGAATCGCAACGGCATAGCGCACCATATCCGAGAGCGTCGAAAACACGCCCGCATGACCGGAAACGCCGCCGAGAAAGTGGGCGTTGGCGTCGTGGACTTCGCCGATGAGGGTTTGCTTTGGACGCAGGGGGCAAAACGCGGTTGCGGCAGTTTGCGGCTTGAGATTGTCCGGCGGTTTGTAGAAAGTCCGTGACATTCCGAGCGGCGCGAAAATCCGTTCGTGCGCCAAAATATCAAGCGGTTTGCCGAACACTTTGGGCAGAATCGTGCCGAGTAGAATATAGCCGAGATCGCTGTAAGTGTAGTTCGTGCCGGGATCGGCATTGAGTGTTGCGGCAAAAATCTCCCCAAGCGGATTGGTCAACTTGGTTTTGTAGATCGGTTTCCACGCCGGAAGCCCGCTGGTATGTGTCGCCAAATGCCGCAGTGAAATTCCCGAAAGGGCAGTGCCGACTGTCTCCGGCAAAAACTCCGTGATCCGTTGTCCGAGTGTGAGCAAGCCGTCTTCAACCGCGTGCAGCAGCAGAATCGCCGTGACAGTTTTCGTGAGTGACGCCATATCGAACAGCGTATCGGCATTCGTCACACTGTTCGGCGTGCTGGGCTGAGGCTTGCCTATTGTGCCTTGAAGGGCGATTTGCCCGTGACGCAAAACCGCATACGCCGCCGCCGGATACCAGTTCGCCGCCATCCCTTCACGAATAAGAGCGTCAACACGCTGTAGCCTTTGCGGATTCATCCCCAACGCTTCGGGCTTGGCGGTCAGGTTCTCGATCATCGTTATCGCTTCCGTGTCTGCATCGCCGTCAATTCCCCTTGAGCGAGGCTGCCTGTGTGGGTTTTACCGCCTGCAATGTAGATCGCATTCTGGTAGTTCGCTTTTGCCGTATCGTGCAGTCGTAATTTTTTGTGCAATCGGGCGTTGTCCAAAGTCAACTGCGCCATGCTGATCACTGCCTCACGCGCATTGCCGACATATTCCCCTGCCCGCCCCGTCATTTTGAGGGTATTGAGAAACGGCACGGTATAGCGAATTTCACTTGCCGATGTACCTCGTGCGCGATTTGTATCCGGCAGAGAAAAGTTCGGTTCGTCTTCTGCTTTGGCGATCCACCGAACCGCCGCCCTTTCATGATCGCTGATGCGTTTGAGATTTTTCTGGATTTGTGTGTATTCAGATGTGCGATAGGTTTTTTGTTCCCATTCGGGATTTTTCAGCGTGAACGCAATGGTTTCTGCCGGATAATTGAGTTTGTCTTTGCCAACAGGAACGACTTCGACAAGGATTTTCCCTGTTGGCAAATCGCGCAGCGGCAGGACAAGTTCGGGAGCATCTATCGTAATATCGCCCATATAATTGTCATCTACGAATACACGGGCAAGCGTTGCAGAACACATCGCGTCTCGCACAGCACGCACAACAATACTGCTATTGGGCTGTTCCGCCGCCACCGTAATCGGAACGTCGGGCGTGATCTGCGGCAGTTCCAACTGGAAGCGCGGCACAATCGTGAACGCATACGATTGAAACGGCAACAGATAGCCGTCGGGCGTTTCGGCGATGGCGGCGAAGCGGTAGTTTCCAGCGGGCAGATGGCGCAAATCGCACGAAGCAGTACTGCTCTCCGCACTCAGTTTGCCGATGCTTGTTTCGTTGATATAGCAGTGGATTGTGCCGAGTTTGCTGCGGTTCTTGAAGGTGAATTCGCCCTGTTCCCCGCGCATCGTCGCTGTATAATCAAGTGCGATTGTTGGGGCATAAGAGTACAGCATACAGTCGGCGAGGCTGTAGCGTTTGCCCTCTTCCGTTAAACCGATCACTTGCACGCGCTTGCCGGACGCCTCATTATCTGTCCGCGCATACGGATAAATCGGAAGCGTCTCGCCGGTATTAACGCTATCGGTTACAGCGACACGATTGTTGACATAGAAGTAGGTGCGAATAATGCCCTCGACACCGGACGAATCGGGCTTGAACGTGAGTGGCTTGCCCTTGACAAAATAGGCTTTGGTTTGTCGCCCCGTAATCATCAGGGTATCGCCTTCGACTTTATTGTAACTCGGAAAGGCGGATGGCAACGCCTCCGTTAAGTTCTGGCTCGGCGTGCGCGGGACAAGTGACGATGTTTGCGCGACAAGGCACGAAGCCGTCAGCAAAAACAGAGAACCAAAAACGAGAATTCGTGAAAGAGAAAGCATAGATTTATCTCCTGAAAATTGGGGAGAAAAGGAAACACATTACCTTTCAGAATACGAAAGAAATGAGGAATTTGTGACATGGAAACAA
>CAZPZP010000497.1:0-3950 GCA_964591025.1 uncultured Chthonomonadaceae bacterium | reverse complement strand
TTGTGTTTGGGTCATTGGGCAATGCAGACACGGCAAGAGAGTTTCGTCATATTGTGACAGGGCGGTATGAGAGACGGCGGAATAATTCCTCAGACGGGGGCGTTCCGCCGTGCCGTGTTTCGCACTCAAATCCCAATGCAGAGGGTAACACTCTTAATGAGGGATTTCGTCCGCAGGACGTCTGTTTTTTAGGCGGGTACGTTCTTGTACCCGAACCTGCATCGTCCTAAAACCTTTAACTGTGTGAGGGCATTCCGCTGTGCCGTGCTTCGCACTCTCAATTCAATTCATACGAACGGAAGTGGAATTGCCCAATGACCCAATCACCTAATGACCCAATGACCTAAGTTGTTCTTGGGCGACATAAGCGACATCGGGATCAGACGATTTGCCTAATTTCTCCAAAACCGGACGTGCTTCGGCGACACCGAGACCGCCCAATGCCACCGCTGCCCATCGCTGCGTGACGGGATTGGTGCTTTGCGCCGACTTTTGGAGGGCAGAAAGTGCCGCCGTACCTTGTTGTGCAAGAGCTTGCGCCGCCGCATAAGCCTGTGTGCCGCCCTGAGCGAGAAGCCCCGTTAAAGCATCTGTTGCGCCGGAACCGATACGCGCCAAGGAGTCGCGTGCCGCTTCCCCGACAACTCCTGTATCGCTGCCGATGACGGAAATCAAGGGAGTGATCGCTTCGGTATTGCCCTCGAATCCGAGAGCGCGTGCCGTCGCCGATTTCAATTCGGTACTGCCGTCGCCTTTGAGAATGGCGATCAACGCGGCATTTGCCTCTTTCGATCCAATGACTTGGAAAGCTTGTGCCGCTCCCATACGAACCGTTTCGCGAGGATCGCTGAGGGCAGCGTTCAAGCGCGAAACCACTTCGGGATTTGCCGCTGTGTCTGCCGTCTGACGCCCCGCCCGCGCTAATGCCGCTACTGCCGCAGACCGCAGTTTCAAGTCGTCGTCGTCAAGGGTTTTGAGAAGCGTATCGAGGGCGGAGGGCGTCGCGATTTTGCCCAAACCTGCTGCCGCCTGAGCGCGTGCCTCGTTGTCGTCGTCGGTATTGGTAATGGCTTCTGTGAGGACATCCTCGCCGCGTTGGTCGGCGATCAACGCGATAGAACCGATGGCGATACGTCGCAACTGTGCGGTATCGGATTTCATCGCAGTCTTGAGGCGATCCAGAGCTGCCGGATCACCAACTTTGCCGAGTGCCTCTGCTGCGCCGCCGCGCACGGCTTCGTCTTTCTCTTCCATCTGCTGAATAAGAAGTTGGACGCTTTCGGCACGCGCCGCCGCATCTTGAGTAAAGAGTTTGCTCCCCAAGACATCGCCGCCGGGGCTGCGTGCGTTGCCATCGGCTTTCATCAGAGCAACGATTTCTGCACTGACACCCGGCTTCGGACCGACTCCACTCTTGGAATCGGAGAGGGCAACGATAGTTCCTTTGCGGATATTGGCGTCGCCGTTCTTCAGTCCTTCGACCAATGCTTTGATGTGAGCGGGAGACGCCGCGCCGATTTTCTGCAAGACTTGAACCACGCGGTCACCCACAGAGCGATCCGCGTCCTTGAGCATGGTGACGCCTTGTTTGACAGCATCGGGAGTCGCCAACGCCTCCAACGCTCCCGCGACTTTGATCCGCGTCTCTTTGGTTTCGCCCGTGATCGAATCCATGAACTGCTCGGCGGTGATCAGTTTTGCCGCCGCCGCTTTTTGTGCTTCGGGCGAACCGTTTGCCATATCGTTGACCAGTTGGCGCATATTGCGGCTATGATTGACCGCCAGCCCAACGACAACCAGCACAACGAACCCAAAAATGATATAGTTCAGATATTTTCGCACCATGCGTTTACTCTCTCCGAAGGCGAACCCGCCTCTCACTCAATTTCCTCAATAATGTTGCCGTGACTATTCGACATGAGGAGGGCAGATTCCTTGTTCTGTATCAACGCAAGCGTTAGTCCGGCGCGAAGAGGTCATTGACAGACATTTTCCAGCCCGGAACAGCGGGTTCGGCGTCGGCAAATTCGCCTTTGCGAAAGATTTGCGGCACAGTCGGATTGTCTGCTGTATATTTTCGCACGACATTGACGCTCTGCAAATCTACGTCCCAAACAACTTGGGTGCCAGCAAGAAAATAATCGGCGCGTTTGTCTTCCATATCGCGCTCCGCCTTCGCGCCGTGATCGTTCTCGCTCCGAACTTCAACGGCAAAAATAGGCGCACCTTCGAGAAAGCGCATTTTCGTATTTGCGCCAAGATGGTATGCCGCGTCGGGACTAAACGATTCGCGATGCGGAAGAAAAACGTAGAAGCCTTTATTGTCTCCAACAGCACGTCCAATGCCGACGCGCTTGACGTATTCCCGTAGTGCGACATAGATTTCGTCGCCCGCATAACCCGGTTCATACCCTATTGCCATAAATTCGACGATCTCCCCATTGACCAATTCCGCTTTGCCGTCATATTTGTAGAGGTCTTCGATGGTTGCCCGCGTTTCGGTGATCATGGCGTTCCTCTCTTCTGTCGTAATGCTCTCATTGGGGTTCAATCCTCTCGTGAATTCTCGATCAATTCCGAAGCGTGCGCCGATTCCTTGAGACGAGCGCAATAGGCGGCAAAAACCGCTCTGACTTCGGCAATGGAGACCGTACGGGTGATCGCTTCGCGCACTCGCGGCGCACCGACAATCCCGCTGATATAGAGCGGCAACTGCCCGCGCAAGTGACGAACCGCCCGCTCCTCTTCCCAGTTTTGTGCCAAATCCGTGACATGGGCAAGGGCGGTTTCGATCCGCTCTTCCAGCGTTGGCGGCGGCGGGATTTTGCCTGTTGTCAGCAGGGAAACCACATCGCGCACAATCCAAGGGTTGCCGATGGCGGCACGTCCGATCATGACGCCGTCGCACCCCGTTTCGGCGAACATTCGGACGGCGTCTTCGGGCTGTTTAATGTCGCCATTGCCGACAAGCGGAACTCCCACTGCCTGCTTCATCTCGCGAATGAGGTTCCAGTCGGCGTTGCCGCTGTGTCCTTGGACGGCAAAGCGTCCGTGCAGGGCAAACCCCGCCACGCCAATTCGCTCCAATTTGCGGGCGAGTCCGGCAGTCGCCAAATGCCCGTAATCCCAGCCAGCTCGCATCTTGACCGTCACCGGAACGGGCGCAACCGCATCAATGATCGCCCCAACAACGCGGCACGCCGTCTCTTCGTCGCGCATCATGGCGGCTCCCGCGCCGGTTTTACAGACTTTCGGAACCCAGCAGCCCATGTTGATATCAATAATATCCGCGCCTTCATTCACTGCCACTCGCGCCGCGTTCGCCATAATTTCAGGGTCACTGCCGAAGAGTTGGACTGCCAGCGGATGCTGTTCCGGCGTCACGTCGAACATGGAATAGGTGCGCTTGCTGTTGTGGTGCAGTGCCATCGTGCTGATCAACTCGGTCACCAGCAAGCCGGGACCCGCGATACGCTTAACAAGGCGGCGATACGCGCCGTTGGTGACGTCCGCCATCGGAGCCAGCACAACGGGCGGGCTGATGCGAATATCACCGAGATAATAAGCATCCGGCACGGTTGGCGAGAGAGAGTTTTCAGGGCGTTCCAAAACACAGACGGACATAGCGACCTCGAAGCATAATTCAATAGACTACACTCATTATACCAAACCTGAAACAGGGACGTCGAAAATCCAAAAGGTATTCTCCCGGAAGCCTCCAAACAGGGCAAGCGCATCTAAATTTCATTCAACGAGTGGCAACAAATCTCAACGATTCCATTGACGACCCTTTCCTTCTCAAAAAAGCCCCTCAAAAGGAGTCCAGCATCATCCTGACCGAAGGGAAATGTTCCAGTCAACCGTTACTTGATGAGATGCAAAGGTCAAAAAATTAAGATGCGCTTGCCCTGACTGGACAACCCCGTGATTTGCAACGAATCGCGCCCTGT
>CAZPZP010000496.1:0-3957 GCA_964591025.1 uncultured Chthonomonadaceae bacterium | reverse complement strand
GGTAGGTTCCCTCCTCAGTATCGGTCTCCCAATAGATGGCGTCGAGGTGATCCAGAAAAAGGAGAGTTTCGGCACCCAATGTGCGACACTTCTTCACAAGGTCGCGCTCAAGGGTTTGGGTTTCCGGCTTGTAAGGGAAAACGAAATGAGTCCAGCCAGTCTTGCAGTTGTTAGGCGTCGCGGAAAGCAGAATGGGTATTACTTGATCTTCAATGGCAAAAGCGAACGGTTGCTCGGCGATTGTTGTATAGATTTCGGGACAATGCGTGATCTCGAAGACAGACTTGAAGCCGATGCCGAAACAGCCGATTTTGTTGGCTTGGTCGGCTTTTTGCGTGTTGCCGATCCCCGTGATGCTGCTCACATCCTGCCGGGTGAAGGGCTTGCCGTTATGTCGAAACTCAAGCCTGTCCTTGCCGACGATGAAATGGACTTCCGTGGCGTCTTGATCTTCGGCATTTTGCAGCAGTTCATAGATGAAATGGAGCGGCTCGGTATATTTGTCTACCGTCAGATTTTTGATACCGCGCTCGAAATTGTTGCGGCGCATGGACTCGACGAAGCCGATCCGATCCCTGCGAAGTTCCTCAAACCAGTCGTTCACTATTGGTTCTCCTTTGTCTGCACAATCAAAATGCCGTAAGCCACTTTCTGGCTGAGAATGTCTGCGGTGGTCTCTACCCTATCGAGTTCGGCGTTCTGACGCTGAAATTCGGCTTCGAGATTAGCGATTTCGGACTCGCGCATCCGCCGGATTTTTTCGTTCGGGTTGGTGTTGCGCTGTTCCCGCAACAGGCTGAGACGCGCCTGATGGCTGGTGCTGAGACTGCTGCGGCGACGCTGAACGATCCGCATGGTTTGCGCTTGGTGTTCGGTTCGCGCCTGACTCCATGCTGTATAGTGCTGCGTTTCCAACTGCTCAAATTCTTCTTCGGAAGGCATGGCGCGGTAGTGGTCGGGAGCGTCCTGCGCCGTTTCCAGAAGGGTGACGAAGCTGGCTTCTAACTCCGTGTCGGTGCAGAGAAAGCGGAAAGCGACATCATCACGGACGCCGCGCATCTGCCACTGATAGATAGCGAACGGGTAATTTCCGGGCGGCGCGAAGTCTGTGGCGACGGCGCAGACCGTGGAAAATGGCGGCGCATTTTCCTGTGCGCGTGCGGCTTGCTGTGCCAAGGGATGAATGGGAGTGATAAACTCGCATTTGCGCTCTTCTGCGGCGCATTTGCCCTCGAAGGTGATGAGCAGATGCGGTTCCGTGCCGCGCAGCCATTTTTCCCATTCGCGGGAGGTGGGCGAGTTCTGGCGCGGCAGTTTTTGATAGTCCTGCAAAAGTCGGTTGCGGGCGTCCTGACCTAAGCGCAGGGTTTTGAGCGGACGCTGTCCAAGGATATGCTCATCGCCTCCGCAGGCTGCCGTCAGATACCGCTGGATGAGGTTTTGCATGGCGGAAGGGAGAAGCCACGCGCTGGAGGCGTCGCGGACTTCGGCTTCGATCTGGTGCAGAGGCAGGGCAAGCCCGAACAATTCCGCCTGTTGATCTTCCAATGCTTCCTGTTCTTGAAGCAAACGAATCTCGTTGTCGGCAAGCTGCTGAAGGCGGGTTTCCCGCTCATCGTCGGTGAGCTGGATATTCTCTGCAACCGTTCGCAACCCCTGCGTGATGCGCCCTAAAATCTCCTCACTGCCGCCGAGTGCCTGCTGGAATACTCCGATACGCAGCAGACAGCGCGAATAGATGTCGTAATCTACCGTGCCGGGCGTGACCATATTATAGATAACAACGGTTTCGCTCTTCTGCCCATAGCGGTCAATGCGCCCGATGCGCTGCTCAATTCGCATTGGGTTCCAGGGCAGGTCGTAGTTGACGAGACAATCGCAGAACTGATAGTCCAATCCCTCACAGCCGACTTCGGACGACAGCAGAACATCGATGGTATCGGTGTGTTCTCTGGGCTGGCTGAACCGTTCGCGGATTTCGCTACGCTCATTGTCGGGAATGTCGCCATGTACCAGTCCGATACGCACGCCGCACGATTGAAGATGCTCATAGAGGTAGCCGAGGGTATGGCGAAAACTGCTGAAGAGGATCAGTTTGTTGTTAGATTGGTGCTGTTTGTCTCGGATCAGCATTTGGAGTTTTTCGAGTTTCGGGTCATAGGGTTCGAGATGATCCGCCATATCGAGAACGGTGTCTACTTCGCGGGCAAGCAGACTCCAATCTACCGATTCGAGTGCTTCGGCGTCGGCATCGAGTTCGCTCCATTCCAGTTGATCCATGCGGCGGGTGAGGATATGCCGCATGAGAGGAGCCAGAGCATAGAGGCAGCTGGCGGCTTGGCGGCGCAGGGTCGTCATGAGGAACAGGACGGACTGCTCGCCATGTGTCAGTTGAAATATTCGCGCTTGCAGGGACAGCAGGGCGTCGTGCAGGGCGCGGTGCGAGGGCGTAAATTCGGTCTCGACGGTTTCCGGCTTGCGGGTAGTGAAGTTGCCGATGTCGCGGCGGCGCGTGCGGTTGATGAGAGTAGAGAAGGTGGACTGCTCTTCGGTCTCGCGCACAAACTTGATCCGCTCTGTGTGGGTGAGAGGCGCGGAATGGAGCTGCTGGATCAGTTGATTGAATTCCGGTTTGCCGTGCAGAAAGGTTTGTCCCCATGAGGTTTGCGCCGCTGTGAGCAGAGATTGCAGGGCGTCTTCCTGCCAGCCCTGTTGTGCGCCTCGTGCCAATTCGACGGCACGGAAGATATGGCGGTTGGGTTCCGCCATGCTCTCGAAACTTGCCCGGTCTAAAATCAGGTCAGGACGCAGAAGTTTGAGGAGTTCGTAGAGGTCAGGATTGCCGAGTTGAATGGGTGTCGCCGTCAGGAACAGAATGGCTTTTGCATTCTGGCAGAACAGGGAGACGCCCTGATGCAGGAGACGCGCAGGGTTTCGGAGGTGGTGCGCTTCGTCTACAATCACGAGGTCGAATTGCGGCAAGGGGTCGAGACTTTCCAGCCCTTTCTCTCTGGCTCCTGCGCCTTCGAGCAGTCGTTTGTCGAAGAGGGACATCGGCAGAATGCACTTGCGCCATCTGGCAGGCCATTCGCCGTCGCGATAGGTCTCTTGCAGACAGAAGCGTAAATTATCGCCGTTGAGGGCAGAAAATTCCTCATCGAAGCGTTTGAGTTCACGTTCCCACTTTTTTTCGGCGACCAATGCTTTCGGGCAGATAACAGCGACAGAGTTGATCTGCCCGCGTGATTGGAGTTCTCGGAGAATCAATCCGGCTTCGATGGTTTTGCCGACTCCCACTTCGTCGGCGATGAGCAGTCGCGGACGGTCTGAGCGCATAAATTTCAGCACGGGTCGGAACTGATACGGAATAAAATCGATTCGCGCCGCGTTGAGTGAATAAAGTGTCGAAAGGGACGGATGACAGATTTGTAGTGCGGTCAGGCGGGCTTCGAAGTCGGCGAGAGAGACAGGGGCGTGTTCGGGGCTTTCCGATGCAACGGCAATCAGTTGGCTGGCATAGAGAGTCTCTTGCCGATTGTTGATGAAGACTTTGCAGCGATTCTCAGGAGTTCCGGGCAGGATTTGAGTGATCACGCCCTGTGACGTATGATCTGCGCGAAGACGAACAAGTTGCCCAATAACGTAATCTGCCTCGACAGTTTCCATAAAGATTGCCGCTCCAAACTGAACAGTGATACCGCACTATGGTCTTTCGCTTTTGGATAAGGGGATTCCTGCCTTTCAACTGACATTTTTTGTGCAGAGCAAAACGTATTTCCGCTTCACGTCTGTTGTCGGTAGTAGAGCAGAGGTAAGTTGAGCGGACATTGAGACAAGTGAAGAGGAGACAGTCAGGCTGCAAGCGAGGTTTGCAGCCTGTTTTGTACTTTGGGGAAGGAGGGCTGGCATGGATTCGCTGGTACTTGTGGATGGGGTGTATTATGCAGGGTGGATGAC
>CAZPZP010000495.1:0-3962 GCA_964591025.1 uncultured Chthonomonadaceae bacterium | reverse complement strand
GGCAGGGGACATTGACCCAATCTGCAATAGCGGCAAGCGGGGATTCGCCGGTTCCTGTCGGCTGATACTTCTCGACGGGCGGCAGAACGACAGGCAAATCGGCTTCGGGAACGGGAACAGTGCCGCAGTTGTGGCAGTGGATAATGGGAATCGGGACGCCCCAATAGCGTTGGCGGGAGATGAGCCAGTCGCGCAGTCGGAAATTGACGACGCCCTTGCCGAACTCCTGATCTTCCATCCAGCGAATCACTTTGCCGACGGTGTCTTTATTGCTCGGCAGTCCGGTAAAGTGTCCCGTTTCGACCATGACGCCGCCGCTCGGAATGGCTTCGGTCAGATCGTCTGCGCTGGAAATACCTTCGGGTTTGTAGACCAGTTTGATGGGAATGCCGTACTTTGTGGCGAACTCGAAGTCGCGCTGATCGTGCGCCGGAACTGCCATAATCGCGCCTGTGCCATAGCCCATCAGGACGTAATCGGCGATGTAGATGGGAATCGGCTCATCGTTGACGGGATTGATGGCATACGCGCCGGTGAACACGCCCGTTTTGGTGCGCTCGGTGCTTTGGCGTTCTATGTCGCTTGCCCGCTGCGCCCGTTCCTTGTATTCATGCTCGGCAGCAACGGATGAAAACTAAATGCAACTATTCAAAATTGCTGGAGTGCATAGTATAGTAAAAGACAATTTCCCTCTGCCAAACAATCGAGGCAGAGGGAAATGTTACTTCGCGGCATTGACAGTGGTTCTGTCTTTGCTCTTGTCCCGTGCAGGATTTTCAGGACCTCGAACCACAATGATACCCGACTTGCGAACTTCCCACTCTGTGCGAGGGAAAATTTCTGTCAATCGGTTCATCGCATCCCATAAGGGCATAGGCGTCAAGTTCACGCTCCTGCGTGCAGGTTTTACCATCTCAGGATCGCACACAAAGGAAATATTGTACACTCGATGCAACTGCATCAATACCTCTGACAGGGTTGCAGCATCCAAATTCAGACGTACTGTACGCTTCATTGCAGACAATCGCTGTGCGTCTTTTGCAGTGATTTCGTTGCGTACAGGAATGTAGAGTGTATCTGTTCCTTTGCTGGCAGCTAACTTGCGACGAGCGTTCTCACGCTCCTTTTTCATCTCTTCGTAGTTGTTGAAACGCCACCCAGAAGAGCCAGCATCTTTGACCGCAACGTTGAATACCCATCGCTCGAAGCGTTTATCTGGATCGCGTGTCAATCGCATTCTTCCGTTTCGCAGTCCTGAACCCTCAAATGGAATGTCTTTGCCCCTGCTACTCAGTTCGTCAACAATCGTCTGATACATTCCGAGCAATGGGTCTTGCAATGATGGCGGCAAGTCTGCGACTTCCATCTTGTCTCCATTCAGAATGCGATCACGTAACTCAGGGGGAACCTCTGACAAACCATCCATGAATTTCCGGGCTTCGCTAAACCGCTCTTGCTCAGTCTCGGTTTTCGGCATATGAACATTGTCCATTTCGCGTGAAGGCACTAAGAGGCGATAGCTTTTATCCTCTGTTTTCTCCCATCGAGTCATTACTCTCGCCGCAACTGCGTCCATCACTGCTCTGGTCGTCATCGCTTTGCCCGCAAGCAAAATATAGGCATCATCAAACTCTGCGGCACTTGGCTCCCGCTCAATACGAACCCCTGCGGTATCTTTGATTTTTGCCCACAAAGCAACATGGCGGATTGAATCGGCAGTGACCGTCATCCGCTTGTTCAATCGTTTGTCAGTCTCAAAATAGCTAATCGGTTTCGGAAATGTCGAAGTAGTCGTTGGAGTCTGACAATACCCTGTGAGAACAGATGAACAGCAAAAAAGAAAAAGGGGTATTGCTGTTTGTATTATCTTAAGGCTTGGCTTCATCTCACCCTCCTTTGGAGGTACAGTGCATAACACCGAACTACCATTGCAAGCAGATTGTACCGCATATTGGTAATCCAGTACAAAACCCGTCAAAACGCGGGAAAGGGTGTGATTAAGAAGATCGATGTCTTTCCCGCGCTTCGTTTGGCATCAGTAGAGATTACCGTCTGCCATATAACTTTCGGCATACGTCGTCATGGCGTTTCTGACTTTGATACGCGACTTGTAGTAGCTACCTGTCGCTTCCGTTTGAGGAGGATTGTAACTTGTTCCAGAAAATTCGACAGGACTGTCGTAGTCCAATGTATCATCGAGGGTGTTGTTGTGTGCGTCATTCACAAACCACTCTCGTGTTGCAAAAGACCACAAACCGGAAGTAGTCCATTCAGCAGTGTAGTGAAAATCCAATTGATCCCTCTGCATGGGACTGGTAACGCGTATGGCTGTGAACGAAATCATCGTTGCTTCTGCCGCATCAGAGCGGACAGAAGACGTGAGGGAAACAAGTGCTGTAGCAGCTATGATGGTTGCGCTCATCAAAGAGCGCAGATTCAAATTGGAAATCATCCTGAACTCCTATGTTCGAATCAAGTGAAAAGATGGAGAAAATACGCCTCGTTTTGGTTAAATTGAGACGCAAAATGCTATAAATTCTGCTTTGGCTATCACCTTTTTTTCGCACAGTATGAAGAATTATTCTTGTTACGCCAAATTATACTGATTTGTTCCCGCTTTTCCACCTGGCTGTATAATTTTTTCTACAACCTAAGTTTGACCTCCAATAGAGTGGAAAATCAACGGATGATGCTTTACAAAAGAGGCTCTATCAATATATCGCTTCGTGAATATAGCGGGTTGAGAAATCTGTATCATCACGTAGAGTTTATATTGCAGGAGACAAAACGCACGCTTCTACATTCCAACCGTGTTTCCCATTATCTATGACGCACGAATTTTGTCGCTAAACACGTATCTCAGGGCTGGAGTTTTGTGTTTGTCAGTCGGGATAAAACTTCGCTTGTGCAAAATTGCAAGAAATTTTTCGTTTGTCCCTTAAGTTCCTTTCAATACTGCCAATAATTATAGCCGCTCTTGTTGTACGCACATACCGAAAGTGCATCGTGTTGATCCAACTCTTTTCATAAAAACAAGGAACTATCTATGAGCAATTCGTTTCTTCCTAAAGCCGAAGACAAACTCGTGCAATGGGCAAACAACTTCGTCAGTTATGCCGTGACTCGCCCCGTGCAAACCGGACTGTCCACAACTGCTGTGACCGAAATCACCAACCGACGCAACGACTTCCAGAACAGCATTCTTCTTACAGAGACGGCAGAATCTGCTTTTCGCGCCAATGTCAAACTCAAAGCGACCAAGATGAAAAATCTGGAGGATTATGCCCGTAGTCTCAACCTTATCATTCAGGGCAACCTCAATGTCACCGACGAAACCAAACTCGGCTTGGGTCTTGCCATCAAGAAAAAGCGCGAACGACGTTTGCCGGAAATTCCTGCCGACCTCACCGTGAAAGCGACCAAGCGCGGTGACAATCTGCTCAAATGGAAAGCAAACGGCAACCGCATCGGCGCGATGTGTGAAGTGTGGGCGTGTTATGGGGCAAGCAAAGAGTGGAAGTATGTCGAGAGCGTCACGGGCATCACCTTCACCGACAAAACCGCGCCCGCTTATGAGAAAGTCACCTACAAAGTCCGGGCGAAGGTGGACGGCAAGTTCAGCAAGTTCAGCAACGAAGCCGCGCTGACCACGCCCGCCGCTACTCCCATTCTGATGATGGACAAAGCCGCGTAATTGTCTGAACTGTGATTACGCTGATTAACTGATGGGCTATGATTTCCCACGCCGAGGTGAGTGCCTTCCAATAAGGAATCATGGACATCAGTTAATCAGCGTAATCACAGTTCAGACAACGATATTCACCAGTTTACCCGACACGACGATGACCTTCCGCACCGTCTTGCCTGCAATCTCCGCTTGGACTTTCTCGGAGGCGAGGGCGAGAGATTCGGCGTCCTTGTCCGATGTTCCAACTGGCAGTTCTAATTTGTCGCGCAGTTTG
>CAZPZP010000494.1:0-3962 GCA_964591025.1 uncultured Chthonomonadaceae bacterium | reverse complement strand
AAGTTGTAAAAAACACTATGACAAGTAAAGTGGCTCCGGCTTATCGAACTTTGGTTACATACAAATCGCGGCGACTGCGAATCATCGGCAGTCTGCTCCTCATCGCGACTTTAGGAATGGCGGTTTATGGCGGATTGGTGTTGATGCCGTCATTGCGTTCGGCAAAAGAGGCAGTACCGGCGCAAACACTGGATTCCCGAACTCCCCAAGCGATTCGCGCTAAGAATGTCATGAAGACGAAACTGATCTTCGCGTATGGCTACTGGTCGGTGTGCGGCATTCTGGTAACTGCTACTCTTCTTACGGCTTGGCTCGATGTGCGCGAAACGTCCCGCAGTTATTTGGAGCAGCGGAAATCAATTTGGTCGGCTGTCGCGGACAAAGAGAAGACAGACGCCGATGCGTGAGGAGATGGACGGCGATTCGCACTGGATGCAGGAGGCACTGCGTCTGGCGGAACAGGGATTTACGCCGCCCAATCCGATGGTCGGGTGTGTGATCGTCCGCGAGGGCGTTCTGGTCGGTAGCGGATTTCATCCTTTTGCTGGACAGCCTCATGCGGAACGGTTCGCACTCAACGCAGCAGGGGAGCGAACGGAAGGCGCGACGGCTTATGTGACGCTGGAACCCTGCTGTCAGTACGGGCGTACCTCTCCTTGCACAAAAGCGTTGATCGCGGCAAAAGTCGGGCGTGTGGTTGTCGCCGTTCTGGATCCCAATCCGCAAGTGAGCGGCAAGGGAATCGCTCAGCTGCAAGTTGCCGGAATCTCTGTCAGCGTGGGAGTGGAAGAGCAAGCAGCGCGAAAGTTGAACACAGTTTTTTTTCACTTTCAGACGACACAGACGCCGTATGTGACGATCAAAGCGGCGATGACTCTGGACGGCAAAATCGCGACTCATACAGGCGATTCGCGTTGGATTACGGGCGCAAAAGCGCGAAATCATGTGCATCTGCTGCGGGCGCGTTCGGGGGCGGTCATGGTCGGGATTGGAACGCTTCTTGCGGATGATGCCCTGCTCACGGCGCGGCTCGACCCGATGCCGCCGCGCCAGCCGCTCCGCATTGTGGTAGACAGCCGATTGCGAACTCCGGTTGACTCCGCAATTGTGCGATCAGCGACGGCAAACCCCGCGCAGATGCCTCTTCTGATTGTGACGACGGAAGCGGCACCGCAGGAAAATCAAGCGGCACTGGAACGCAGCGGTGTCGAGGTTTTGCGCCTTCCTGCTCTGCAAAGCGGGCGGGTGGATTTGGCAGAACTGATGCCGATTTTGGCGGAACGGCAAATTATCAGTGTTTTATGTGAGGGGGGCGGGGAACTCAATGCGGGGTTGGTGCAGTCAAAGTTAGCACATCAAGTATTGTTCTTTATTGCTCCTAAGTTGGTTGGCGGCAGACAGGCTCCTACTCCTATCGAGGGAGAAGGTTACGAGAAAATGGCGAATGCCCGTGTCCTGCATGACATGGAAATTCATCGCTTTGATACGGATATTGCTCTTTCAGGCACACTCATTTCCCCTACTGCTGAAATTTTGCCCTAATGAGTTTTGTCTAAGATTGAGGTGCGTCTCGTTGCGCCTCGCATCTTGAGATGGGTTGTAATTATGTCTAAAAAACTGCGTGTGCCTATCTTACTTTTTTTGCTTTTCATTGTTTTCCTGCTCTTTTTCGCGGGCTTCCTGACGGGACAAGTGCATCACGAATTCGAGAATCCATTCAGTCGCACGCGCAAAATCGTGGAGACAAAATACGGTTTTACTCGCGATACATTGACCCAAAGTCCTGATATGGAGACGATCTTCTATGAGGCACTCAAGCAGCCGCGCACAGACAAGTGGGTGCGACGACAGGACGGCTATACCATCGGACGGTTCTCATGGACAAAAATCTTTGAGGCGGGTGAAATTGCTCCGGTGACGCTTTTGGACGCGAAAGTCGAGGCGGATTTCCTGCGATATATCCCCAATAATCCCAAAGTATGGCTGGCGGTAATCAACTCGCTCTACTCAGAACGCAAAACAGGAACGGATTTGGAAAGTATTGCTCATAATGCGCGTCTCTTGAAGGTCGAGGCAGAAAGAGTCAGCACGATTTTTCACTGGAATCAGTTGGTACGAAACGATACGACGATTATGCGAGAGCAGTGGTGGCGGCAGAATGCCTATCGGTTTGGGATCAACCCCGACGGGTCGCCACTCACCGGAACGGAACTGGTAAATAGTAACGGTAAGCCTAACAAGAAAGAGTAAGAGTGACGCTGATGTTTACGGGAATTGTGGAGGAGATGGGGCGGGTTGTGGCAATGGAGCGCGGAGAGCGTTCGGCAACAATTACGGTTGGGGCGAGCGTGGTGCAGTCAGATGCGCGGCTTGGTGACAGCGTTGCGGTAAACGGATGCTGCTTGACAGTGGTTGCGATTGAGGAGAATTCGCTGACCTTTGAGGCGATCCCGGAAACATTGGCACGCACAAGTTTAGGCAAGTTGGCTTTAGGCGACGCGGTGAATTTGGAGCGAAGTCTGGCGGCGAACGGGCGGCTCGGCGGGCATTTTGTGCAAGGGCATATTGACGGCGTAGGCGAGATTTTGGCATTGCGTGAAGATGACAATGCGATCATCATGGAGATCGGTGTCCCTGAAAGTTTGCTGCGGTATTTTGTGGAAAAGGGTTCGGTGGCGGTGGACGGCGTGAGTTTGACGGTGGCATCCTTGCTTACAAATGGCTTCACGGTATGGACGATTCCGCACACGCGAGCGGTCACCACATTGGGCAACAGAAATGTGGGCGACAGCGTCAATATCGAATGCGATTTGCTGGGCAAATATATCGAGCGGCTCATGGGAGTCAGATAACAATCGTATTCTCCAGTGTGCCTAATTTGTCTATCGTCAGTGTCACCGTGTCGCCGATTTTGAGCCAAGGATACCTTCCGGGCGGAAACTCGGTGAGGCAGCCCGTCCCAACCGTTCCCGAACCGATCAAATCACCCGGACGCAAAACGGTGTTCTCCGAAGCGCGGGCAATCAACTCCGCAAATGTCCAGTGCATCTCCCGGACATTGCCTTCCGAAATCAAAACTCCATTGACGTAACCGCGCATCGTCAGATCGTAACGGTTCCCGCGTGAGCGATCCGGCAGAATTCGGCTTTCCAACTCGTCGGGCGTCACCAAAGCCGGACCAATACTGGTACAGAAATCCTTGCCCTTCGCCGGTCCCAATCCGACCCGCATCTCTTGCCTCTGAAAGTCCCGCGCACTCCAATCGTTGACGATGCAAAAGCCCCCGATATAGAAATCCGCCTCCGCCACGCCAATATCGCGCCCTTCCTGCCCAATAATCACGCCGATCTCCAACTCATAATCCAACTCTTTTGTGCCACGCGGCATACTCACCTCGGCTTTATGCCCTACAATCGAAGCGATATTGGAAAAATAGAACACAGGAGCGTCGTACCATTCAGGAACCATTTCCAAGCCGCGATTCTTGCGGGCGCTGCGAACGTGCTGCTCGAAAGCGTAGAAATCTCGAAACGACGACACAGCAACTGGCGGCAGCAACTCGACCATAATCAAAGGATAGCGCATATCTGCCACATCATGCTGATTGAGATTTTTGAGCAGACGATACAAGGGGCGCAGCCCATCCATCCCGACATGGCGATAGATGCGTTCGGCGAGTTCTTGCGGGGCATCGCGGGGAATCAGCCCGGTCTGCCACGCAGTCAAAATGTCAATCACTTCGTCCTCGACGATAACACCGAGAGACGAAGCGTCGGCATGGGGAATGCGGTAGTGTACAAGTTTCATGGTGTGGGTTATTGGGTTGTTGGGTCATTGGGCAATTCAACAACCGTGGCGTTATTTGCATTGAGAGTGCGAAGCACAGCACGGCGGAACGCTCCCATCGGAGGAATTTATTCCACTGAGTCTGTTGTCAGGGTACAAAAACGTACCCTGCTAAA
>CAZPZP010000493.1:0-3965 GCA_964591025.1 uncultured Chthonomonadaceae bacterium | reverse complement strand
GTGTGTGAGCGATATGTAACTTTTCAGGGTTGTGGGAGTAAACTGCCAAAACTGCTCTCTGCCCTTCTCCTTCGAGAGTGGAGCATACAGCCGCAAGGCGTTTTTGAGCGCAAATTCCCACAACCCTGAACTGTTACGCAAACCGTTGAACGTGAAAGGGGAGCGTTCGGGCAGAGAGTAAGTACCGTTTTGCTCTGAGTTCGCGCACTCGTTCCGCCGATAATCCCATTATTACGCCGGAATGCACACAGCAAAAACAGAAATCGTGAGGAGAAATACCGCAGTGTCCAGTTCGTTTCTGCCCGCGTCCGATGAGAAGTTGGACAGTTGGGCGGTCAACTTCGCGGACAAGGCAACGAAATATGCCGCGCAGATTCCCCTGACCGCTACCGAGATCAAAGCCCTCGATACGGCACAACAGGAGTTCAACGCCGCCATCGAATCGCACGTCCAAGCCGTCCAAGCCGCTCACGCCTTGCGGATTGCCAAACTCGTCACCCGTCGCAAACTCACCGACCTCGCCAGTGCCTACAATCTTCGCATTCAGGCGGATACCAATACCAGCAGTGCCGCCAAAACCGATATGGGTTTGACTGTGCGCCGCAAGCCCCTGCCCGTCACGCCCCTCAGACCAATCCAAGTCACTGTCACCGGCGCAGACAACGGCGTCAATACTGCGCGGTGGAAGCCGGGAAGGAAACAAGCGCGGCACTGTCTATCATATCGAGGCGTGCATCGGCAATTCGGGGCAGTGGGTTCTTGTCGGGAGCGTCACGGCGAGACGCTTCGACCATAGCGGGCAAATTCCGGGCGTCAAAATGCTGTATCGGATTGTGGCACGACGGCGCAATGAGTTCAGTCCGTCGAGTGTGGTGGCAGTTGTGTATGCGGGCGCGTCACTGGCAGAATCTCAAGCTCTCTCCAAAGCGGCGTGATAGAAAAGATAGTCCGGGTACAGAAACGTACCCGGCAGAAAAACAGACGTCCTGCGGACGAGCCATTTGGGAATTTGTGCCTTCGATTGAAAGCAAAGCAAGAAGCGGTCGTTTGTTATTCGTTGCTTGATACCAACAAGCCTCAATTTGAGACTGCCAACTCACAATTGCGCCGTCCGTAGGACGTCTGTTTTTTAGACGGGTACGTTTCTGTACCCGATCTCTTGATCTATAAAGTCCGGCGAGTTTCCCACTTCCACACCGTTATCTGTCAGCAGATTCATCACAGCCCTCAGGAGACACACGAATCTCTGTCAGAACCGACTTTATACGGCAAAACTCATTTCGCTCACAGAGGCAGTCAGTTCGCCGTGCGTCCTTCGGACGCAGGATATATGGACAGCAAAGAGTTTTGACAGAGATTCTTACACAGAGGAGGCATCTGCTATTTCCGCGCTGCCATTGTCCAATACCGCACAAGACTCAACGCAGAATCTTTGCGGCGCGATTCCACATTCGGGGCGTCCAAAGTAGCGTATAATAGGAACAGGAAAACACGCTATGCCCGCACCTCGCAAAAAATCCAAAACCGAAGACGCCCGCAGTCAACGCGCCGCCAAACTCACCAAATCCCAAAGTCTATTGGAGTTTTTTGGCGAGGACGGACCGCTTGCTCAAACCCTTCCCGGCTATGAGGCACGCACCGAGCAGATCGTCAGTGCCGAAGCCGTAGAGCAAGCCATGCAGGAGGCTCGTCCATGTCTTGTCGAAGCAGGAACCGGCGTCGGCAAGTCGCTGGCATACCTCATTCCGGCGATTCGGGCGGCATTACAAGGCAAGCGAACGGTGATCAGCACGCACACAATCAGCCTCCAAAACCAACTGATCGAGAAGGACATTCCGCTTGCGTTGAGCCTGTTTCCCGACGCGCAGGAGAAAGTTCACGCGGTTCAGATGAAGGGGCGCGGCAATTATCTCTGCAAACTCGCGGTAGACAATGCGGCAAGCGGCGATCTATTTTTGATGGCTGATCCATTGTTTCGGCGCGTGCGGCAATGGTCGTTTCGCGAAAACTGCTCTGGCGATGTTGCAGATTTGCCGTTCCAGTTTACCGCGTGGCACGAACTGACTTCGACGCCGGAAACCTGCCGCGCTCAAGAGTGCCGTCATTACAATTCCTGTTTCTATTACCAGATGCGCTGGGCGGCAGCGGAAGCGCAGATCATCGTCGTCAACCACGCACTTTTTTTCAGTGATCTCGCGCTCCGTCTCACCGATCCCAACTCCGGCATACTGCCCCCCTATGATCACGTCGTTTTCGATGAGGCGCATCACCTTGAAGATGTCGCCACAAAAACCTTCGGCGTCGAATTCGGTTCGCGGCGGATTGCTAATCTGACCGAGCGAATCAAGCACGTCAAAGGGCTGGATTTGGACAAAGATTCGCTCAAGAATATGGAACGCTTGAGCGATGAACTGTTTACGCCGTTTATGGAGACGGGCAAGCAGGAATTTTTCTTCGAGGAAGGGCTTTCTCAGGAGAAACAGGACGCAGCACAGTATCAGACGACGGTGACCTGTACCGCGCTTTCCAAACTCCAAAACGACTTGCTCACTATCGCCAAAGACGACGAAGCCCTGCGCGAACGCATTGAAGGCTTGTCGCGTATCTGCGGGCGGCTGCGCGAGGAATTACACTCACTCTTTTTCGAGCAGGATGAGAACGC
This sequence comes from uncultured Chthonomonadaceae bacterium, assembly GCA_964591025.1. Taxonomy (GTDB): domain Bacteria; phylum Armatimonadota; class Chthonomonadetes; order Chthonomonadales; family Chthonomonadaceae; genus CAZPZP01. The sequence continues at coordinate 1,303 of CAZPZP010000493.1, read as the reverse complement.
GATTCGCTGGGCGGAAGTGACAACTCTCGGCAAAGGCACCAAGCGCGAACCGCGTGCCACACTCCACCTCACCCCGATTTCCGTCTCCAAAATGCTCAAGCAGACTTTGTGGGACAGAACCCGCACAGGCGGAATCATCATGGTTTCGGCGACGCTTGCCAATTCGGGCGGCTTCTCTTATGTGCGCGAGCGTCTTGGCGTTCCCGATGATGCCGTCGAGCGTGTTGTTGGCAGTCCCTTCGATTACAAAACCCAAGCCATGCTGTATGTGCCGGGACACTTGCCCAATCCTGCGCCGGGTGACGCCTATCTCGAAAAAATGGTGGATGAAGTCGAGCGCGTCCTGCGATTGACCGACGGGCGGGCGTTTCTGCTGTTCACGTCACGTTATATGCTCAATGCCGTCTACGATAAACTGATCGGGCGCGTGCCGTTTCCGCTCTACAAGCAGGGCGACCTGCCGCCGCGAAAATTAGTCGAGGCGTTTCTGGCAAGCGGCAACGGCTGCCTTTTGGGGGCGCAGACGTTTTGGGAGGGCGTAGACATTCAGGGCGAAGCGTTGTCATGTGTAATCATTGACCGTTTGCCGTTTGCCGTTCCCGATTCGCCGATCACCAAGGCGCGAACCGAAGCGATCAAGCAGGCGGGCGGCGATTGGTTCCGGGATTTCTCGATACCGCAAGCGCAAATTCGGTTGAAGCAGGGTTTCGGGCGACTGATTCGCACCAAGTCGGATCGCGGCATTGTGTGCATCCTCGACTCGCGCCTGATTACTAAAGAGTACGGCGCGGAGTTCGTGAAATATCTGCCGCCCGCAGCGCGTGCCAGCAAATGGAGTCGCGTGGAGAAATTCTGCCAAGAGGTTTTGACTCCCGGACTGTCGCAAATTCCCGAAGCCGTATCCATTGAGATCGAATCGGAGACTGCCGATGCCGATTGAGTTCTGCCAGATTCCGCACCGTTCGTATGAATATGAAGACGCCGTTGCGTTGCGCCGCGAAGTGCTGCGACTGCCGCTCGGTTTGGATTTTACGCCGGAAGAGTTGGACGCCGAAGCCGCTCATCTGCATCTTGTCGCGAGAGACAATAAAAAAGTTGTCGCTTGCTTGGTTTTGGAACCTGTAACGCCAAATACGATCAAAATGCGGCAGGTGGCGGTCAGTCCCGAACGGCAGGGTGAAGGCATTGGCGTGGAATTAGTGAAGTTCTCGGAGCAAATCGCACAGGCATACGCTTACGGCGAAATCACACTGAACGCCCGCGCCAATGTCGTTCCTTTCTATCTCAAACTCGGCTATGAAAC
>CAZPZP010000492.1:0-3966 GCA_964591025.1 uncultured Chthonomonadaceae bacterium | reverse complement strand
CAAGCCTCCGGTCAGATTCGAACTGACGACCGGCGGTTTACAAAACCGCTGCGCTACCACTGCGCCACAGAGGCAAATCCCATAACATCAGCCTTATTTTATCATATCCGCGCCCATTCCGCAAGGTTCGGGCGTAAGTTTTCCTCAGAACCTCTCACTATGGCAGGATTTCCAAGACCAAGACCTGTTCCGGTGCAAGCGTCCATTTCGATTGAGCAGAGAAAGTTTGCTCGGTTCCGTCTATCAAATTCTTGATGCGAAGTGTTGCGGTTGGCGGCAAGCCTAGCTCTGCAAGTGAGAGGGTGAGCGTTGTCTCTTGTGCGGAACCCGTCGCATTATAGAGCGTGAATAGCCGCTTGCCATACCGTTCTATCCAGACCTTGCGATTTGACACGGTGGCATAGGTGAGCGGTTCCCAATCGGCGGCAGACAGACGCTTAACCAAGGGAATATATTTCTTGAACAGTTTGCGGTCTCGGTTGTACCAGCGCGGCGTTTCCCAATAGGGATTATCGGCGGCATTGGCACTGAACATACTCGGATAAATGCCATAAAATAGACAGCGAGCAAAGTATTTTTCCACATACTCCGGTGTGAACTTGTCATAATCGGTATTTTGGAGAATCAGATAGGGCTTTTTGCCGCTCATTGTCCGGCGCAAATTCAGGGTGCTGTCCGTTTCGGGCGTATATTTGCCTGTCGCGTCGAGCCAATTGGCTTCGATTCCCAAAACATCGCACAGCGGCGCAAAAATGGAGTACCGAATGGGAGTCGCATTCGCCATCAGGATTTTGTCGCGGTTGTGCAGGTCGTTGCTCAGAAACTGCGTGAACGTGTACGTTGAGTACCATTGCGGCAAAACCGGCTTGTAACTGTTTGTCTCGAAGGGAACGGGGAAGGGCGACGACGCCAAATGCTGCGGGCGATAATCGAGGGTGTCTGCCCACGTTTCCAGCGAGTCGAGATATTCGCCGTCTTGTTCGCCGCGCTTGGCTTTGGCGTCGGCACTATAGAGTTGATTGGCAATCGCGAATGAATAGGAAAGAGCGGCTTTGGTCGGCTTATCAGGCGTTGTCGGGAGTTCGGGATTCGGATTAAGAACAAACACGGCTCCGTCCGCCCACGGTTCGCGCCGAAATTCGAGGTTATAGCGTCCTCGCTCATCCTGTGTTCCTGATGACAGAACCGCTTTGGCTTGATCCGCGAGTTTGGCATCTTTTCCTTTTGCCAGTGTTTCGAGATGGACGAGGGCGTTGTCATAGGTGCGCGGCAGATTCGGCGGCATGGGCATCCAAAAACTCATCGGCTCGACGTAGCGCAGACTCAAAATCCCGCGTGCGTCGTCCTCTTTGATGCTGTTATCGCCCTCATGATAGGCAAACCCAAAATCTTCCGGCTTCTCCACGGTGTGCGGGGCGGTGAACGGTATCCAGATTCCTTCGGCTTTGGCGCGGCGTGCATATACCTGAGAATTGAGCTGATAGAAGCGTTGGGCGGCGGCACGAAATCCCCATTTTGTTTCGGATTGCTTCATGCGGAACAGATGAAACCGGAAACGGGCGGAGTGTTTGGGATAGGCAGCGGTTTTGCCGGTCAGGGCGAAGTCGAACGCGATCACAAGCTGTTGCGTACTGCCATTATAGAAAATCCGGTAGACGTTGCACCAATCCATTTGGTTCGCAATGCCAACGCCGTGATTGCTGTTCGAGACGCTGACAAACGGATAGAGCGAGAGCGTGCCGGTGGCTCCAACATTGGTCGTCACTTGGTTGGTATACGTGCTTGCGGCGATGGTTTCCGATGTGCGAATATCCTGTCCCCATTGCCAGCCCGTCGCTTTGAGCGGCAGGACGAAATAGGTGCTGACAGCGCGATCTGTTTTTGTCACGTCCTTGATCTCGCCGTCAACGAATAATGCGCCTTTGTCGGGGCTGATTTTGGCGAAAAACTGGATGCCGTTTTTGGCTCCGCTGACTTTGACGCTTTTGTTGGGAGCGGCTTGGACATTGGCGGCTGCCGTGAAAAGATCGCCGTTGCTTGCCACATCACGTAACCAGAATCCGCCCGTGGATGCAGAGGCAACGCTTTGCCCGCCCGAAAGCACTTCGGCAATTGCGCCTTTACTGTTGAATCCGAGTGTCAAGCCGTCTTTGCCGACTGCACGCGCCGCGACGGTCTGCGAACCCTCTTTTTGCGGGCGTCGGGTCAAAAACTGCCCGTCGAAAACCGCCTCGCCCTTCATCTCGCGCACCGAAAAATCGTCGAACCAGACCGTTCCCGAATGTTTGCGGAAAAGCGCGTAGACAGTCAGGGACGCCATCGGCTTCTGAGGGAAGATCAGGACACGCCGTTGCTGCCAATCGTGCGTACCCGTACCAAACGCTGCCGCCTGCCCGTAAAGCTGCGAGCCGTCGGTATAAGTCACATCTACATACAGCGCATAATCCGAGTCGGCGCGTCCGCTTACGCTGTCGGCTTTGCTCCAACCCGTGATGAGAATGGAAACAGGCGACTTTTGGTTCAGTGCAATCGTTGTGTACGCTCCGCGAACGGCTCCCTCGCGCACGCTATCGCACCGAATCGCCTGATCGCCATTGTGAACGGTTTGGCGATCCCACAAATAGCCCAACTCGAAGGGACTCCAATAGGGAACGCCACCGCCCCTGCCATCGGGAGAACCGCCCTCGAACCCGCCGTTTCTCATCAACGGATTGACCTGTTTGGCGTATGCGGGCGAGCAGCAAAACGTGAGAAGAAGAACTCCCAATAAACCCGATACTGTCCAGCGGAATAAATTCCTCTGTTGGGGGCATTCCACCGTGCCACGCTTCGCACTCAAATGCCCTTGCACAAATTTATGAGGAGTTTTAAGGATGAGGGATAAGGAATGCAGAATAAAACTTCGCAACGGAAACCTCAACTGTCTCGCGTCCGAAGGACGCTTGGCGGAACGCCATTTCAGACGGATATTTTCAATGCCCGCGTCTGAAAAGCAGTTTATTCGGAACGCGCCGCTTCGATGCGGTCAGCAAGAATAAAAGAGAGCTGTTCAGATTTGCCGAGATAGTCGCCCATCAAAAATTCGATGTGCGGATAGTGTGCTTTACCCGCTTCTAAGAGTGTCGGCAGGTCGTCGGCAACGTGCGTACCAGTATGCAAAAAGTAGGGAACGGCGACGATACGCTCCGCGCCCTGTTCGGCGCAGACGGCAATGGCAGTCGGAATGTCCGGCTCGTTGCACTCCATAAAGCCAACTTCAACAATAGGATAGACGGCTCGCTCCCGTACAATCTCGACCACCCGAAACATCTCGCCGTTGGCAATCGGACGCGGGCTGCCATGCACCATTACTAACAATGCTGTTTTCATATTACTGCCTTCTTTTGGGTATGCGGACACGCGGAAGTCGGATAGAGCGGGCATTCGGGATTGTCGCGGCAGAAATTGGCGGCAGAGGTCAGATCGTCACGCCATGTTTCGGACGTTCGAGCATTGGCGGCACTGTCGAGCAGGGCATTGGCGAGTCGGGTATCGTAGCCAAGGGCCTCCCCAATCCGAAACGTCACCTGCGGAAACCGCTCTTGGGCTTCGGCGAGGCAACGCGGCAGATCGACTTTGATGAAATAGCCGGAAATCAGAAAATAGGGCGCGATCAGAATCTCTACAGCCCCGTTTGCGACACACTCTGCCACACTGTCAATAAAGCGCGGTTCGCTATAGTTGAGATAGCCAACAGTGACGAACGGCGCAAGATTTTGGGCTTGCAATCGTGCCGCGTGCCGTTTCAACGCTTCGCCGGAGCCACACAATAACGACCCATGAGAAAAAAGAATAATCGCGTTCATAAAGTTAATTGTCGGCGCAGAGTTCTCGTCCGAAGGACGGACGGCGGAGCGAGACCTGCACGAGAAATTCATTTCGCTGGGCAAATCTCGTTGCTGTGAATTTGCCTCTTGTGCGGGCATT
>CAZPZP010000491.1:0-3968 GCA_964591025.1 uncultured Chthonomonadaceae bacterium | reverse complement strand
GGGTATGCGGGTCTATGAGGACGGCGGACGGCTGATGAAACGCACCGACGAGGTTTTTGCCCTGCGGCAAGTCCACGCCCGTTTTGCCGCCGACACTGGCATCTACTTGAGCGAGAAGAGTTGTCGGGACTTGAACGAACGAAATACCGCGCAGATACGTCGCCGCCGCAAATCCGACGAGATCGCCAATGACTCCGCCGCCAACCGCGACAATCAGGCTCTTGCGGTCTAATTTTGCTTCGAGAAAGGCACTGTACAGCCGCCCGACGGTTGCCAAATTCTTGGAGCGTTCTCCTGCGGCAACGGGAATGACGCTTGTCTCGAAGCCTTGTGCCTTGAGAGCATTTGCCAATGGTTCGGTATAGTTTCTACTGAGGTGAGGATGCGTGACAAAGGCGATCTTTTTGCTTTTGGTGAGAGGCGCGAGAATTTCCGCGCCGCCGCTCTGAATCAATCCCTCTTCGATGATGATCTCATAACTTCGCGCACCGAGTTCTACCGAAATCCGTTTTGCCGTCACGTCGCCGTCCTGCTCTTTGCCGTATTTGAGGTATGATCTTAACCACTGCCTTTATTGTGGCACGAAACTCTCTTCCGATGAATATGCAAGATTTTCTTATGACTATGCCTCGACTGACGCTGTTGGTGTTTCTCTGTTCTCTCTTATCGGGAACGTCGCCTGTTTTCGCCCAATCGCCGCCCGTCCAATCCGATCCCGCGCCGGACATTCGCATTATTTCGTTCAGTGCGGAACGAGGCTATATTGTTGGGGCGTCGCCTGTGATCCTGCTCTGCGTCATCAAGAACATGGGAGTTGCGCCCCTGCCGGAAAAAACGCTTCGGGTGCGCTGTTTTGCCCTGAGTGGCTTGGACTACACTTCGGGCGAAACGCGCCCTGTTTTGCCCGCGCTCGCTCCCAAGCAGACCATTGCGTTTCGGTGGCAGTTGGGGGTTCGCGAGACAAAGGGCGCATTGGTCGCGGGCGCGTTGATCGAAGCCGTTGGCGCGTTGCCGCCCAATCTCATTCTGCCCGGAAATCGCTCGGTTGTGACGACAATCCCTCGCTTGTCGCGCCTTCCTGCTGTGGGAACCTACAATCCCAAGCCGCTTGATCCGCCGAAAGCCAGCGAAGAAGGTTTTATCGGCAATGAACGAGTCGCGCTCTGGGTATTTCAAGGCGAGCGTCAGCAGCCCGCGCTGTTGCTGGCAGTGCGCGAAGAAGCGTCATGGCGTGCCGTGACTTTGGCTGTTCCCTTGCTCGCAATTCAATCCGGCGAAGAGGGGCAGCAGCCGTGGTGGGAGACCTTTCGATGGCGCAATTCCACAGTCAAAAACGAGACCGATTCGGCGACGCTCACATTAAACGGCACATTCGGCACGCGCTGGAAGGCGAATCTCACCTTCGAGGCAAAACGCGATACGTCCGCGATTGATGTGACGTTGCGCCTGATTCCGATTCGTCCCGTGCGTCTCTATGGCGTTCGACTTCCCAATATGATTGACGAGTTCACGAAGCCGGAAACTACGACAAAAGCCGATGGTTCCGAGATTGGCGTTACATATAGCGAACCAGTTCTGCCGGAAAACTCGCCGGTTGTCGCCAATCGCACCAATGGAATTACCTATGGCATGACGTGGACGGAAAATTCTCCGTTTCCAAACGGGACTTGGGAGCCGTCGCCGCTTGCAAACTCTATACTCTATCCCGTCCTCGGCGCACAATGGACTGCACCCGCAAGCGGCTTGCTGATCCTGCCGGGCGCGACAGTGGAAATCTCGTTTCGCGTATTCGCTCTCTCGGCTTCGGAGACGGTCAAGGACGCACTCCGTTTCGTCAAATAATTGCGGTTATTATGTAAATGTTCGGGTACAAGAACGTACCCGCCTAAAAAACAGACGTCCTACGGACGGGCAAGTTGGAAGACTGTAGACTTTCTTGGAAGTGATGCCATCAGATAGGTTTCGATACAAGCGAAAAATTCGCGGTCTGTTCGTCCGTAGGACGTCTGTACTTTTGCCGGGTACGTTTTTGTACCCGGACTATGCTCAATGACCCAATCACTCACCTCGTTCTCAATTTGATTCGCACCTGTTAGGGTTTCGTGTCTGCTCAAATCAGTCATTATGTTTACGCTCAACTCTTACGCCAAAATCAATCTCACGCTCGACGTATTCAGCAAACGCGCCGACGGCTATCACGGCATCGCGTCGATCATGCAGACGATCTCCTTGCACGATACGCTGACGTTCGCGCTCTCCGAGGGTGAGGGAATTGCATTCACCTGCGAGATGGGCGAGGGCGTTCCGGTTCCGACGGATAGCACAAATTTGGTGGTCAAGGCGGCACAGGCGGCAATCGAAGCCTCCGGCAAACCTCTCGAACGGGGAATTTCGCTGCATCTCGAAAAACGTATTCCGGCACAAGCGGGATTAGGCGGGGGAAGCAGCAACGCCGCCATCGCTCTCAAAGGGGTCAATCGTCTGCTCGATTTGGGATTGAATGAGCGGCAGCTGCATGACTGCGCGGCATCACTCGGTTCCGATGTGCCGTTTTTTCTTTATGGCGGAACGGCGGTGGCACGGGGACGCGGTGAACAGATCACGCCCTTAGATGATGCGCCGCGATTGTCGCTTGTTGTCGTCAAACCGGAAGAAAATGTCTCGACGGGCTGGGCTTACGGCGAACTCGATGCGATCCCTGACCGTGCTTCACATCGGGCGACAAAACGGATGGAAGAGGCACTGAGAGAGGGCGACAGCGGGCGCGTGATCGCGTTTCAATCCAACGATTTCGAGCTGCCGGTCTTTCAGCATTTTCCGCGTTTGGCGTGGCTCCATGACGAAATGCTGATGGCGGGCGCACTCACTGCCCATTTGTGCGGAAGCGGCTCGGCACTCTATGCGGTGACTGCCACTGACGCCGACGCCGAACGCATGGCGAATCTCCTCCGCAAACGTCATTCCAACGTCCACGCCACATATTCACTTCCTCGTTCTCACCTTTGATACTTTCCGATGTCTCTTTTCATACTCTGCGCGAAAGTTATGACTCCTCATGCAATCGAACGCGCAACCAATCCGCCAGTTCCTCTTCGGTGAGACTGCCCGCTGCAAGCTGGAGGAATGTTCGATACTTTTCTTCTTGTGTGGCGGAAATATCTACTCCGTTCATTTTGAGAAAGGTACGACATACTACCAACGCTGTCCGTTTATTGCCGTCAACAAAAGGATGGTTGCGAGCAATCCCGAAGGCATATGAAGCTGCCAACGCCGCGAAGTCAGGTTTGGGTTCTCCATAATTGAGGAGATTCAGAGGACGGGACAACGCCGAGAGTAAAACATTGGCATCTCGTATTCCTTCCGCTCCTCCATGCTCTGCTAATTGTCGCCGATGAATCGCGTAAACAACGTCCTCGCGTATCCAGAGAGGTTCTGCCATTGCGTTACTCCGCTAACTTTCGCAAAGCGTCTCGATCTTCGCGCATCACCTGTTCGGCGATTTCTATTTGAGCGGCAAATTCAGGATCATAGGGAGTCAACTCGATTCCTTTTGGTGTTTCTAAGACGTGGAGGCTGTCCCCTTTCTTGATCCGCAGCCGTTCCAAAATTTCTTTCGGAAGCACGATCCCGGTAGAATTTCCGATTGTTGTCAGTTTAAGTGTTGTCATAATATTCCCTTTCTAAACAATCGGATTATAACATAAGTTATAACTTTTATCAAGAGAGGGTGCTATTGTCGGGAACAATTTGTACGGCAGTCCGGTTGATGTAGAATAAGCATACTTTCAAGGGAGGAATATCATCGCTACTACGGACTTTGGGCAGATCGCTCTGCAACTCATGATGGGAATCAGCCTCGCTGCGTGTGCGGGACTGCGGGCGTGGCTGCCGCTGTTCTGCGTCGGTCTGCTGGCACGTTTCAGTCATATTCCACTCAACGAGAATTTCGCTTTCTTGACCGGAACGCC